>CANHAW010000162.1 GCA_947458675.1 Beijerinckiaceae bacterium | reverse complement strand
TTCCAGCCAGCACCCGCCGATGCGCGCCGTGTCGCGGCTGCGCGATTGGTCTTCGTCAATGGACTTGGCCTTGAGGGCTGGCTGCCGCGCCTTGTGCAGGCAACGGGTGGCAAGGCGCAAATCGTGACATTGTCAAAAGGCGTCAAGCCGATCCGCGAAAAAGGCAATGCACATAATCATTCGCATGGTCACGGACATGGCGAAGGTCTCGACCCGCATGCCTGGCAGGATGTCGCCAATACAAAAATCTATGTCGCCAATATCAGGGATGCCTTGATCGGTGCAGACCCGCAAGGCCGCGATATCTATCAGGCAAGAGCAAATGCCTATCTCGCCGAACTCGACAAGCTGGATGCCGATATCCGCAAAACGCTCAGCGCAATTCCCGAAGCCTCGCGCCGCATCATCACCACGCATGATGCATTCGGTTATTTCACCCGCGCCTATGCGCTGCGCTTTATCGCCCCGCAAGGTGTCTCTACCGAAGCAGAAATTTCATCGCGCGATGTGGCGCGGATCATTCGCAAGATCAAGGCTGAGAAAATCACGGCCATCTTCATTGAGAGCGCCGCCGATGAGCGGATCATGAATCAAATTGCCAAAGAAACCGGCGCACGAATCGGCGGGCGCATTTATGCCGATGCGCTGACTGCAAAAGACGGGCCGGCTCCCACCTATGTCGCAATGATGCGGCATAATCTTCGTGCTTTTACCGAAGCGCTTCAGCGCTGATCATTTTTCGATCACGAGCTCGAACATATCCGGCGAGAAACAGGGCTCTTCCTCGCCGACCTCATCATGCTGATAGGTGCGGTTCTGCAATTCGAGAAACCGCAAGCCATCGCCATGGGCCGGCGTTGAAACAATCTCGCGCACCGTATAGATGCGACCTTTAACGGGCAGGCTGAGTTCGCCGACAAAATAGGGCTGATCGATGTCGATGCGCTCGACACTCTGCAGGCATCTCACGCGATCGCCCTTGATAAATCTCAGTCTGGCCAAAGCATCCTCCGCCACTTGCAGCGTGAGAATACAAAAAAGTCACAGGTCACGAAAGAACAGCCAAGCTGCCGGATTCTGGCCGCACTGCGCCGCTAAGTCCTTCCGATAGGACAAGCAGGGAGCGCAAGCATTGCAGGCACAGGCTCTGACGGCACGGCGTGAGCCGGCCAGACAAAACAGAACGCACCTTTTTGCCGGATTTGCCCTTCGCTCGCTCCTCGTCAGCGGGCTTATGGCCACCGGCCTTCTGAGCGGACTTTCGGCGCTGGCAAAAATCCCGCACCAACCCGAGCAGGCTATCGTTCGGGCCCCGCTGTTAACATCGCGAGGCTTTGCACCGACAAACGCGCCTGCCGGCATAGAAGTTGCCGCCGTATCTGCTGATCTGGATCCCAGCGCCGAAGAGGCCGAGAGCGAAGCGACAGAGCCTGCGGGCGCACGGCCCGATTATGGTTTTACCCGTCTCTTCAGCACCATTCTGGCAGCAAAGCCCGAAGAGCTTGGGCTTTCCTCCGACATGCTGAAATTCGGTCCTGTTCGCATCCGTCAGGATCTTGTTGAAACGATTCTGCGCGCTGCTCATGCTGCGGGCGCAGACCCCGTCTTGCTGATGGCGATTGCCGACAAGGAATCGAGTTTCGCCACCGGCATTGCCGCTGCGACATCCTCAGCCGTCGGCCTGTTTCAATTTATTGAGGCAACATGGTTCACGGTTTTGCGTGACCATGGAACAAAACATGGATTGGCGCGCGAGGCAGCCCTCGTCTCAAGCGAGGATTCTCTACCCGCGCGCGAACGCCTGCGCATTCTCGATCTGCGGAAAAATCCCTATATTGCAGCCTTGATGGCGGCAGAAATGCTCAAGAAGGACACAGCCGAAATCCGTGCGCGACTCGGGCGCGATCTGACCAGCGAAGAAATTTATCTGGCGCATTTCCTCGGGCCGGGCGACGCCTATAAATTCCTCGCGAAGGTCGATACCGAACCCAGACATGTCGCGGCCAAACTTTTGCCCAAGCCGGCGCGCGCCAACAAGCCGATTTTCTATGACCGCCAGGGACGCAAATCGAAAAGCCTTTCTGTGGCGGAAGTCCATCGCAAGATCGAAGCCTCGATGGGTCTGCGGCTCGACCGCTATCGCAATGTGGCCCAAGCCATGCCGACGCTCAGCGCCTATCGCTGAAAGGGCGTCTAAACAGGCGAACAGGCCTTGCCTTGGCCAACAAGGCGCGAAAGACTGCGGCGATCAAGGGAAACGCCGCAATGAAACTGGTCTCTTACGACCCCCATGCCCGCCGCACCGATATCAAAAACGCCATGGCGGCTTTTCCGCAGGTGGAATTTGCTGCTGCCACAAGCCTCGAATCTCTTGCCGAAGAGCTGGCGGGCGCAGAAATTCTCGTCACCAGCAATCGCGCCTATGAGGAAGAGGCCGCTCACATCATCCGCGAAAAAGGCCGCGATCTGCGCTGGATCCAGTTCACGACATCGGGTCTCGACAAGGCCATTGGCTATGGGCTGCCGCCGGGCGTCATCGTCACCAATGCCGCAGGCCTGCGCGCCTTCAGCGTCGCCGAACATGCTTTGCATCTGATGCTGGCTCTCGTTCGCCAAGCGCGCATGACCGAAAAGGGTCAGCGCGAAAACGTCTGGACTCGCGACGCCGTGACGCCGCATATGACCAATCTCGCAGGCTTGAATCTGATCATCATCGGCACAGGTGCCATCGGACAGGAGATTGCGCGCAAGGCCAAGGCCTTCGACATGCATGTGACCGGCATATCGCGGTCGCTTGCCGAGCTTCTTCATTTTGACCGGCTGCGACCGCGCAGCGATTTGGCGATGGCGGCCAAAGATGCAGACATGATTGTCATGGCCGCCAATTATGATGCCGATACACATCAGATGATGAGCGAGAATATATTCGCCGCAATGAAGCCTTCGGCCTGTTTCATCAATATCGGGCGCGGCGGGCTGGTGGACGAGGCGGCTTTGATCGCAGCTTTGCGTGAACGGCGGATTGCCGGAGCTGGTCTCGATGTCACGCAGGTCGAGCCATTGCCTGCCGATCACCCGCTCTATGCTCTTCCCAATGTCGTCCTCACACCCCATGTTGCGGGAGCCGGTTCAGCTGGAACCGGAGACGGCATGGGACGCATTCTTGCCGATAATCTGCGCCTGTGGCTCAAGGGTGAAACATTGCAGAAGATAGTGATTGAACGCACCAAATGACCGATAATCCTTTCGACTCCCAAAAACAGATCGCATCGCCCTCTTTTCGTCTTGCGGCGCTCGATCAGGATTTCCTGCTCGCCGACGAGCAGCGCGGCCTGCGTTTCATGCTCGAATATGAGAAAGCCGAACAGGCTCTCCGCGGCTGGGGCGTTCGCTCCACCGTCGTTGTTTTCGGCAGTGCGCGCATTCGCGAGAATGGCGATGCTCAACATGCGCGCTGGTATAATGAGGCAAGAAAATTCGCGCGGATCTGTTCGCTGGAAGGCGGCGCGCTCGAACATAATGGCGGACAGAGAGACAATGTGATCGCCACCGGCGGCGGCCCCGGCATTATGGAGGCTGCCAATCGCGGCGCCCATGATGCGGGTGCACCCTCGATCGGTTTCAACATTACATTGCCGCATGAGCAATTGCCCAATCCCTATATGACGCCGGAACTTGCTTTCCGCTTTCATTATTTCGCCATGCGCAAAATGCATCTGGCGATGCGGGCCAAGGCACTGGTGGTTTTTCCAGGCGGCTTTGGAACATTGGATGAATTGTTCGAAGTCCTCACTCTGCGTCAGACCAAAAAGGCGCTCGATATTCCCATCGTTCTATTCGACGAAAAATACTGGCGCTCCATCGTCAGTTTTGAATCGCTCGTCGAGACCGGCATGATCGACAAGCGCGATCTCTCCTTGTTCAGCTTTGCAGAAACGGCGGAATCCGTCTGGGCGCATCTGCTTGCACAAGGCATTGCGCAGCCTCGGCAACCGAGACACATCTGATGTTTGAATCCGCCCGCGCCGCCCTTCCGGAAATTCTCTCGCCGCCGTTTCGGCGCGTGCTGTGGAAAATCCTCGCACTGACGCTGGGCATTCTCGCGCTCGTCTGGATCGGGCTCGACAAGGTGATTATCGCGCAGATCGCCGTGCCCTATCCCTGGCTGGCAACCTTGCTCTCCTTTCTGACAGGCGTCGGCCTGTTTCTTGGTCTCGCCTTTTTCGTTGCGCCCATATCCTCGCTTGTCGCTGGATTTTTTCTCGACGATCTGGCCGAGCGCGTTGAAAAGGACACGACGGGCTCAAGTGGGCGCGCGCTGCCGGCGGGGCAGGCGGTCTGGCTGGCCAGCAAATTTGCCGCTGTCTCGCTGCTGATGAATTTCGTCGCCTTGCTGGTATTCCTGCTGCCGGGCGTCAATCTGGCGGTTTTCTTTGTCGCCAATGCCTATCTGCTCGGGCGCGAATATTTCGAGCTTGCAGCGCTGCGCTATCGGCCGCTTGCCGAAGTGCAGGACATGCGCCGGCGTCACAAGCTCTATATTTTCGCCTGCGGATTTCTGATTGCCGGCTTTGTGGTCGTGCCGATTCTCAATCTTCTGACACCGCTCTTCGGCACGGCTTTCATGGTGCGCATCCACCAGAAATTATCGCGCGACGATGGGCTGGCTATCCCTTACGCGCGCTGACGCTCGAACTGGCCGGCGCTGCGGAAACGGTAAAGATAGGTCGGCACGATGCTCTCAAGCGCCTCCGCCTCAATGCCAAGACCCGGCAAGGTCAGGCCTGCCGCCTGCGCCTCGGGCGAAACAATATTGTCGCGCTGCAGAAGGCGAACCTGATCGCGCGTTGTCAGCAGCATTTTCGGGAACAGGCCGAAAGAGGCCGCTGACGCGATCTCTGTGCCCAGCGCCAAATAATGGGCGGCAGCGAAAGGCACGGGAACCAGAAGCCGCTTGCGGCCGATGGTGGCGCAGGTGAATTCCATCAATTCGCGGAAGTTTTTCACCTCCGGCCCGCCGAGCTCGTAAATGGCGCCGGCCTGCGTCTTGCCATCGAGCGCGCAAGCCACAGCCTGCGCGACATCGCCGACATAGACAGGCTGGAAACGTGTTTCGCCGCCACCGATGAGCGGCAGGGCCGGCATCATGCGTGCCAGCGCCGCAAAGCGATTGAAGAAATCGTCCTCCGGGCCAAAGACGATTGAGGGCCGCAGCACATTGGCTTGCGGAAAAAATTCAAAGGCCGCTGCTTCGCCCTCGGCCTTGCTGCGGGCATAGGCGGAATCGGAATTGGGATCGGCGCCGAGCGCCGACATTTGCACAAGGGTTTTTACGCCCGCTTCCTTGGCGGATTTTGCCACAATGCGTGCGCCAAAAGACTGGACCGCATCGAAACGCTGGCGACCCGTCTCGGTCAGAATGCCGACGAGATTGACGACTGCATCGGCGCCGCGCACCGCTGCAGCGACCGAGGCCGGAAAGCGCAGATTGGCCTGGAC
>CANHAW010000161.1 GCA_947458675.1 Beijerinckiaceae bacterium | reverse complement strand
GTGGCGGCGGCCAAGCGTCGCGTCTTCGGCACAGTGGGTATCGACATGATCGCCGGTCCCTCCGAAGTCGTTGTCATGGCGGATGCCAGCGCCAATGCCGATTGGGTTGCTGCCGATCTTCTGGCGCAGGCCGAACATGATACGGCGGCGCAATCCATTCTCGTCACCAGCGACCGTGCGCTGGGCGATGCGGTGATGAAAAGTGTCTAAAGCCAGCTCGCTCTGCTGCCGCGCCGCGACATTGCAGCGGCCAGCTGGAGAGATTTCGGCGCCATCGTCGATGTGCCCTCGCTCACAGATTCGATTGCGCTCGTCGACCGGCTGGCGCCCGAACATCTCGAGATCATCTCGCTCGATGCGGATGAGCTGACAAATGCCATCACCAATGCAGGCGCGATTTTTATTGGCGGCCATACGCCTGAGGCGATCGGCGATTATGTCGGCGGCTCAAATCATGTGCTGCCCACGGCGCGCTCGGCGCGTTTCTCCTCGGGGCTTGGGGTGAACGATTTCATCAAGCGCACGTCCTTGCTGAAATGCTCGCCGGAGTCCTTGCGCGCACTGGGGCCTGCCGCCATTGCGCTGGGCGAAGCGGAGGGCCTGCAGGCGCATGCGCGTTCTGTTTCCATCCGCCTCAATCTCGGGTGAGGCATGGACGAGCTGGCTCCCAACCGAAAAAAGCTTGTCCTCGTTACGCTGGATGAAAATTCCATCGGGCGCGGCAATGCCGATCAGGAGCATGAGCGCGCCATTGCCATTTACGACCTTGTCGAAGCCAATTCATTCGGTCTGCCCGGTCATGAGGGCGGCCCCTATGAGCTCGCCATTTCTCTCTTCGATGCAAAACTTGTTTTTGAGATCGGCGAGCAGGGCGGCAGTTCCATTATCACGCATATTCTGTCGCTGACGCCGTTTCGCCGGCTTTTGAAGGATTATTTCCTCGTTTGCGAAAGCTATTATGCAGCCATTCGCACGGCGACGCCGGCGCAGATCGAGGCCATCGATATGGGCCGCCGCGGCCTGCATAATGATGGCGCCAAATTGCTGGCGGAGCGGCTCGACGGCAAGATCGAATGCGATTTCGATACGGCGCGTCGTCTCTTCACCCTCGTAACGGCCCTGCACTGGAAGGGCTGACATATGTCGGACGAAATTCCGGGAGCGCCAAAGGAGCCGCATAAGCGGCCCCAATCCGTGCTGTTCGCCTGTTCGATGAATACGGTGCGCTCGCCCATGGCCGAAAGCCTCGCCAAACATCTGTTCGGGCGCGAGATCTATTTTCAATCGGCAGGTGTGCGCACCGGCGAGCTCGATGGATTTGCAGTCGCGGCCATGGATGAGCTTGGCATCGACATGAGCCGGCACAAGCCGCACACATTTGAAGATATCGAAGACGCAGGTTTCGATCTGATCGTGACCCTGTCGCCCGAGGCCCATCACCGCGCGCTCGAATTCACGCGCACCATGGCGGTTGAGGTTGTCTATTGGCCAACCATCGATCCCACAGCCGTGCAGGGCACGCGCGAGACCATGCTCGAATCCTATCGCGGCGTGCGCGACGGCTTGCAGACGCGGATCAAGGCTTTGCTGGACTGGCGGCCGATGGGCCGCCTGTAAGGGTCAATCGAAATAGGAGCCGGCGAAATAGCCGGCGGTTGCACTTGCAGCCGTCAGCACCACGCCCCAGGCCATATCGACAATCGTCACCGTCATCGGCCAGCCCTTGAGCGTCGCCAGATTCGTCAAATCATAAGTGCCATAGGCAACAAGACCGAGCAGCGCACCGAGCATGGCAGCGGTGCGCCAATTCTCCTCACGCAATCCGGGCAGAACGGCGAAGACAACAATGCCGACCACATAGAGAAGGTAGAACAGGAAAGCGACGCCGAGCAGAGGCTTGTCCAGCATCATATGCCCGAGATGGTCTTTGTAGAATTTCGTCGCAACGAAACCCAGCCATATGAAATCGATGGCAAGAAAGGCGACCAGTGTCGCTCCGTAAGTCGCCAGATATCGTGTCATCGTCAATCCTGTCCGGCGCGAAAAAGGCCCCTCCGGCAGGAGAGGCCTTGTCGATACGGGCGATGCGCTTGACTGGATTGCCTAAATGTCAAGCATTGCCACGATCTTCGCGGTATAGGCCGAGCTTTTCCTGCACCGGGCGGTCCGAGAAGGAGAAAATCACAGCATCTTCGTCGGCTTCATGCACGACCGAATGCCAGCTCGGCACGACGAAAATATCTTGCGGTTTCCATTCAAAAGTCCGGTCGCCGATTTTCGTGCGGCCCGTGCCTTCGACAACAGTCATGACTGTCGCATCGGTCGAGCGATACCGGCTGGTAGCAAAGCCTTTGGGCAAGAGCTGGATGAAAGCGCCGATTGTGGGAATGGCATGTTCGCCGGTTTCCGGATTGGTGTAGCGCATTTTCAAACCGTGGCACGGGTCGAATTCATGCGAGCGGCGCATTGTCTCAAGTGCCTCGCGCGTGCGGGCGTAAGGGTAATTGAAGACGGGCGAGGTGAGATTGCGCGTCTTCTGGTCGACGGGCAAAAGGTTTGCGCCATAGCGCGCCAGAGAATCGCCCTCGGGGCGCGAGACCGGCTGCTCGTCGGATGTCCAATGTTCCATGAAAGAGGCATCGAGCATGGAGACGAGCGGCACATCGAGACCGTCGAGCCAGAAGATCGGCTTATCGGAATCATTGCCGTGATCGTGCCAGCTTTGCGACGGCGTGATGATGAAATCGCCGACATGCATTTTCGTGCGTTCGCCGCCGACCGTCGTATGCGCGCCCTCTCCCTGCAGAACGAAGCGCAAGGCTGATTGGCTGTGGCGATGGGCGGGCGCAACTTCGCCCGGCAGAACAAGCTGCACACCGGCGTAAAGCGATGTTGTAATGCTCGATTTGCCGCGCAGGCCGGGATTTTCGAGCACGAGCACACGCCGCTCGGCTTCCTTGGCGGTGATCAGGCCGCCAGCCTCGATCATGTAATCGCGGATTTCATCGAAGCGCCAGAGATAGGGCTGCGCCGCCGATTTCGGCTCAGGCGTGATGATCGACGACAGGACAGTCCAGAGCGGCGTGAGATTCTGCTTGTCGATCTTGTCGTAAAAGGCGCGCCGCGCCGGTGTTTCGACCGCTTCGCTCATGATCCTTTTCCTCCTCTGGCGCGCTCCGCTCGATGGCGTTCATCGCAGCGGGGCGCTGGCGGCGTTGACACCGCATTTCCTCCGTATACTGTCAATTATCGGAGCGCCTGACAAGCACGACGTTTTTCTCTCGCAGGGGGGCGATCGGGCGGCGCAATGGGGAGATGTCGACATGCGGCTGCACGGTTTTTTCAGGAGTGGGGCGTCCTATCGCGTGCGCATTGCGCTGGGCATGAAGGGCATTGCCTTTGAGCAGACCTCCTACATGCTGCGCCGTGGCGACCAGCGTCAGCCGGCCTATCTCGACATGAATCCGCAAGGACTTGTGCCGACCCTCGAGCTCGACGACGGCACGCGTCTGACGCAATCGGTGGCGATCCTCGAATGGCTGGAGGAAACGCATCCGCAGCCCTCCATGTTGCCGAGCGATCCTTTGCAGCGCGCCCGCGTGCGCGCTTTTGCGCTGGCCATCGCTTGCGATATTCATCCGGTGCAGAATCTGGGCGTGCTCAATGCCGTCAAGGCGCTTGGCCATACTGAAGCGCAGGTCAATGATTGGGCCAAGCGCGTCAATTCCGACGGGCTCGATGCCTGCGAGAAAATGATCGCCGGCAATTTCGGGCCTTTCTGCTTCGGCAATCAGCCGACCATGGCTGACATTTGTCTTGTTCCCCAGCTCGTCAATGCGCGGCGCTTTGGCTGTGACATGACGCGCTGGCCGCGCCTTCTGGCGGCGGAAGCTGCTTGCATGGCTTTGCCATATTTTGCCGCCGCCGCACCCGAGCTGCAGCCCGATGCCGAATGACAGCGAGCTTTGCGATCTCTTGCCGGAAGAAGCCGTGCGCGATGCCGCCCATGGCGGCATGGATGATGTCTATTCCAAGCCCGGCCATCTGATCCGCCGCTTGCAGCAGATTGCAGTAGCTGTTTTCGCGCAGGAATGTGCCGATCTGACGCCGGTTCAATATGCGGCCATTGTCGCCTTGCGCGACAATCCCGGCATTGATGCCACGCGTATTGCAGCACTTGTTGCGCTTGACCGTTCGACGACGGGCAATGTTCTGGAGCGCCTTGAAGGCAAGGGTCTGATCGAGCGGCGCGAAAACCCGTCCGACCGGCGTGCCAAGACGCTGAAATTATCGCGACGCGGCGCAAAGATTCTGGCTGAGAGCGAACAATCGGTGCAGCGGGCGCAAGAGCGCATGCTCGATCCGCTCGATGCAAAGGAACGTCTGGAATTCATAGCCTATATGCGGCGCATCATCGCAAGACAGGATCATGTGCCAAAGGGAGGACCAAATGGCGCAAGCTGAAACGCGACCTTTCATCATTGCCGGAGGCGGCATCGGCGGCCTTGGCGCAGCGCTGGCTCTGGCGCAGAAAGGCTTCCCCGTTCACGTCCTTGAACAGGCCACCGAATTCAAGGAAATCGGCGCCGGCATCCAGCTCGGGCCGAATGTTTTTACGCCGTTCAAGAAACTCGGTCTGCGCGAGCGCATTCTTGAGGATGTCTCCATTCCCACCGGGCTTGAAATGCGCGATGCGCTTACCGGCGATCTCGTCACGCGTATGCCGCTCGGCGAAGATTTGCGCAAGCGCTTTGGTGATACTTATGCCGTTATTCATCGCGCCGATTTGCACGCGATCATTCTCGAGGCCTGCCGCAAGCAGAATAATATCACGCTTGAGACCAATGCGCGCGTGAGCGATTTCGATGACAAGGGCGATGGCGTCGTCGTCTCGATGGAAGATGGCCGCACGATTTCCGGTCGCGCCATGATTGGCGGCGATGGCATGTGGTCGAAGACGCGCCAGAAAATTGTCGGCGACGGCAAGCCGCGCGTCTCGGGCCATATTGCCTATCGCGCCGTTCTCAAACGCGATGAAGTGCCGGCAGATTTGTGGAAGCCCGATGTTGTGCTCTGGGCCGGGCCGCGCACGCATCTTGTCCATTATCCTTTGCGCCGCGACGAGCTTTACAATCTCGTCGCCGTTTTCCATTCCGATCATTATTCGGAAGGCTGGGATCAGGCGGGCGATCCCGCTTTGCTGCACAAGCATTTCGAGGGCCAGGTGCCGCAGGTTCTGCGCATGCTGGAAAAGATAGACACCTGGAAAATGTGGGTGCTCTGTGATCGCGAGCCGGTCAAAAACTGGTCGAAGGGCAATGTGACGCTGATCGGCGATGCAGCTCATCCCATGCTGCAATATCTGGCGCAAGGCGCCTGTATGGCGCTGGAAGATGCGGTTTGTCTGGCTGAAAAAATCGAGGCCAAGCCTGACGATGTGCAAGGCGCCTTTCTCGATTACCAGAATGCGCGTTATCTGCGCACCGCGCGTGTGCAGCTGATGGCGCGCGTCTAT
>CANHAW010000160.1 GCA_947458675.1 Beijerinckiaceae bacterium | reverse complement strand
CGTCGTCAAGCCGCTTGAAAAAGCTTTGCCACAATTGCTGGAACGCTCGCTTGAGCGCGGGTGGAATATTTGCCTGCAGACGCTGACGCAGGAAAAATGCCTCGCCTTGAACGAGCATTTATGGACCCATGCGGGGGAAAGTTTTCTGCCTCATGGCATGGCGCAGGATGGCGACGCGGAATTTCAGCCGATCTATCTGACCGACGGCACGGAAAATCCCAATGGCGCGCAGATCCGCTTCTTTGTCGAAGGTGCGCAAATTGCCCCGGCTTTGGCGGCAACACCTCACCCTTATGAGCGCATCGTCTTGATGTTCGATGGCAATCGCGAAGCCGAACTTCTCGATGCGCGCGCGCAATGGAAAGCGCTCAAGCAAACAGATGCGACGCTTTCTTACTTTCAGCAGACCGAGGATGGTCGCTGGGAGAAAAAGGCTTGAACGCCGCCGATGCTGTTGCCCAACAGGCCGGCTTTATCGATGCCAAAGGCCGCCGCGAATTTATCCGCTTTGCTTTTGCCTGCCTGTTTGCATCTCTGCTGAATGCACATGTTGCCCTTCTGACCGTTGTCTTCATGCAGGCGGGACACAGCCTCCAGACAGCGGGCCTTCTCTATTCGCTCTTTGTCATTCCGGTGCTGGTGGTCAATCTTCTGGCCGGTGCGGTGGCAGCGCGCATTGGCGGCTTGGCGACGACGCGTGTGGCCATGAGCCTGATGATCATCGGCTTTGGATCTCTTGCGCTCACCGCCGGAGATTTTTGGGGCGCGCTCATCTCGCGCATCGTGCATGGACTTGGATTTGGTCTCTATCTGCCATCCATCATGACCTATGGGCAGAGCCGGCTCAATCAAGCGCGTTTCGTCGCGCTGGTGATTATCTTCACCTCCGTTATTCCCTTCTCTTATGCCTTCGGCCCGGCCATGGGCGAATTGACCTTGGCGCAATTCGGACCGACCGGATTTTTTCTCATCGGCACAGCGCCGGCTTTGCTCGGCCTCATCATGACGATCGGCTTGCGCCCTCTGGCGCGGCCGGAGGCGCGCGGTCTCGATCTGTCAGGTGCGCTGCAGCCACATTTCATTCTGCCGCTGCTCGGGCTCTTCACCTGCGGATTGCTGCATGCCTATAGCATGGCTTTTCTGCCGCCTGATCTTGTCGAGCGCGGTGTGGCTTTGGCGCTGTTCTTCATTCCCTCGACCATTGCCACGGGGCTGACACGCGTATCGGGGAATTTCTTTCAGCGCTTTCAGCCGCGCGCTTTGGTCGCTTGCGGCGTCAGTCTGATGGCTTGTGGTCTTGGCGTACTGGCCATGACATCGGATGTTGCTCCAGTGATTGCAGGCGCGGTTGCCTTTGGTCTTGGCTCGAGCGTGATCTATCCGGTTGTCTCGGCCTGGCTGTCGCAGGGCATTGCGCCCGAGCGGCGCGCCGGCGCGCAGGCAGTGGGTGCGGCCTGTTTTTATCTGGGGCTTTATGGCACGCCGTTTCCGCTGGCTTTCGTCGTCGAGCCGGCTGGCTATCTGGCCACAAGCATCATGCTCGGTCTGTTTGCATGTGCGGTGGCCGTTACTCTGGCGTGTTTTGGCAAGAAGACCTGATCATTCGATCAGAGGGTCGCCGTCTTCCTTCCAGCGCTTGAGCAGCTTTGCATCGATGTCGAAGAGATCGAGCAGGCGACCGACCGTATGGTCGATAATATCTTCAAGCGTTTTCGGCCGATTGTAGAAAGCGGGCATGATGGGCGCGATAATGGCGCCCATTTCCGACAATTGCGTCATGGTGCGCAAATGGCCCGTGTGCAGCGGCGTTTCGCGCACGGCGAGCACGAGGCGGCGGCGATCCTTCAATGCCACATCGGCGGCGCGGCTCATCAGCGAACCGGTCACGCCGCTGGCGATCTCGCTCATGGTGCGAACCGAGCAGGGCACGATGATCATGCCAATCGTCTTGTAGGAGCCGGAAGAAATATTGGCGCCAATGTCCGTCATCGGATGATATTCATTGGCCATTTCGCGAAGGTCTTTTGCCTTCAGATCGGACTCATAGGCGAGCGTCATTTCTGCCGCCTTCGAGATGATCAGATGGGTCTCGATATTGAGCTGCTTGAGCACTTCAAGCATGCGTATGCCGAAGACGATCCCGGAGGCTCCGCTAATGCCCACGATCAGGCGCTTCGGCTGTCCGTCTTTGCCCGCTGTGCTCAATGATCCATTCCCTTCACATCAGTCCGGGCCGCGGCATCGAGAAGGATGCGGACGGCCCCGGTATCGAATTGCGACCCGAGATGGGCCTGGCAGGCTTCGATGTTCAAAGCGCAGGCCGTAGCAAGGTCGGGGTGAGCCCGGCCCATATTTTGCGCCGGAAATGATACGAAAAGCAGTTCCTGCTGGATGCGTTCCGATTCAAGTTCCGCTGCTTTGACGTTTTTTCGCAAATGGTCGACCGCCGGCCCTTCGAAGGGCTGGGGGGGCTCTTTGAGGGCCCTCCGGGCGGCGCGAAGAACGGCGACAATATTGGCGCGCCAGGGTTCGATCGTCGCGGTGATGCGCGCCACATCCTCGACGGACAGGGCCCGGCCCGAGCGGCCGAGGAAAAGGCTGAAAAGCAGGACATTCACATCGGCACCCCCGCCATCCTGCAAGGTGAGGCAGGCGGGTGGAACACCCTCGCAGCCATAGACGGCGAGGGAAAAGGTCCAGAATGGAGAGGGAGTGCCCTTGTAGAGGTCGATGGCTGTCATTCTTGGCCCCGCGGCTGGAAAAGCCCGATAACACGCACGATTTACTGGAGCAATCGGGATGCTTTGGCCAGTTTACGCTGACGCCCCACCCGACGGCTCCAAGGGGGTCTACGACTAAAAAATGGGTGATCAGGTTTCAGCTTTGGTCAAGGATAGTTATAAGGCAGGCAATATGCCCCATGGGCATGGCGATCTGTTTCTTCAGGGAGGCTTTTCATGAATCGTCGTTTTCTTCTCGCGGCAACGGCCGCGGCCGCTCTTTCCGCCACGCTTGCCCAGCCCGCAGCTGCGACTGATTTCAAGGGCAAGACCATCACCATGATCATCCCCTTCGGCGTCGGCGGCGGGTCGGACGTCTGGGGTCGCTTCAATGCCAATCTGCTGCAGAAGCATCTGCCCGGCCAGCCGGCGGTCGTCGTCAAGAACCAGCCGGGCGGCGGCTCGATCTCGGGCGCCAATTTCTTTGCCGCCACTGCCAAGCCGGATGGCCTGACGATTCTGGGCACTTCGGGCTCAACGCAATTCCCCTATCTGCTTGGCGCGCCGCAGGTGAAGTTTGAATACAAGGATTGGATTCCGATCCTTGCAGCTCCCACGGGCGGCGCTGCCTATCTGTCGTCCAAGCTCGGCGTGAAGTCGCTCAAGGAACTCGACAAGATCAAGGGCCAGAAGCTGCATTACGCCTCGCAGGGCCTGACCTCGCTCGATCTCGTGCCCTTGCTGGGCTTCCGCATGATGGGCCTCGACGTCAATCACATCATCGGCTTCCCCGGTCGTGGCGAAGGCCGTCTTGCCTTCGAACGCGGCGAGACCACGATCGATTATCAGACCACGTCTGCCTATCTGCGCTCCTCCATGCCGCTCATCAAAAGTGGCGAGGCGATCCCGCTCTTCTCGTGGGGCACGCTCGACAAGGACGGCAAGCTCGCGCGCGATCCCAACTTCCCCGATCTGCCCCATTTCGAGGAAGCCTATGAGATCGTCTTCGGCAAGAAGCCCTCGGGCGTTGAGTGGGATGCGATGCGCGCCTTCCTCGTCGCCGGCTTCCCGGGCCAGAAATTGCTGGTCCTGCCCAAGGGTACGCCCAACGACATTGTCGAGACTTATCGCAAGGCCGTTCGCGATCTCCTGAAGGATCCGGAATATATCGCCAAGCGCGACGATCTGATCGGCGAATATGATCAGCTCACCGATAAGGAAGGCGAGCAGCTTTATGTCGCTGCAACGACAATCTCGCCCGCCGCGCGCGACTGGGTGCGCGACTTCCTCGTCAAGAATTACAATGCGAAATTCGATTAATCGTTTCGCATCCTGAAAGTGAAAGGGTGCCCCGAGAGGCGCCCTTTTTTTATCAGCCCTTCAGCGCAGCGCGGGCGCGCTCCACATCTTCCTTGGGCGTTGTATAGATCTCGTCGACGAGCTTCTGCACATTCACGCCCGACACCGGATTGATGACGAGTTTCGCCTTGGCGGCCTCGGCGAGGAATTCAGGATCCTTCATCGTCTCGTCGAAAGCCTTGCGGAAGGCCGCGACGCGGTCAGCAGGAACGCCCGGCGGCAGCACGTAAGGGCGGCCGAATTCCAGCTGGTTGAAGATGACGGAAAGCGTGCGCTTGTCGGCCTCGTTCTTCACGAAATCCCAGATTTTCGGAATGCCCATTTTGTTGAGCGTCTCATCGCCACCAAGGCCGCCGATCTGGGCCAGGATGCGCACTTTGTTTTGTTCAAGCCAGTCGGATTGCGCCGCGATAAAGCTCGTCCATTGAATGCCGCAAATGCCGTTTGTCTCGCCGCGCTCCATGGCGAGCTGGGCTTCGCGCGAACCCGGATAACCGGTGATCATCTTGAATTTTGTCTTCAGGACATTGTTGAAGATGGTCGGATATTGCCGGATCGAGGAAGTGACGCCCGATGTGCCGACAATCAGCTCCTTGCTGAACATGTCCTCAAAGGTTTGCACCGGCGCATTGTGCCAGGCGATGCAAATGCTCGTTTCCTTATTGGCGCTGCCAATAAAAATGAATCTGCGCGGATCGAATTGCGTCACTGATGCGTCGCCGATCAGCGGCTCCATGATCGCACCCATGAACAGCGCGCCGAAGACCGTGCCGTCTTTCGGCAGTTTGTTATAGAGCAGATTGGCTGCGGTGATCGAACCGGCACCATCCATATTGCGCGCGACAATATTCGGCTTGCCCGGAAGATGCTTGCCGATATGGCGCGACAGAACCGAGCCGTAAATGCCATAGCCGCCGCCCGGCGCCGAGCCGATGAGGAAGTCGACATTCTTGCCGGCGTAGAATTTCTCCAGGTCGCTTTGCTGCGCCCATGCAGGGGCGGCAAGTGCCATGGCTGCGGCAGTCGCTAAAGCCGCGATTGTCTGTCTTGTTTTCATCAAATCCTCCTCGGGTCCGTTTGGCGCCTTGTGCGCCTGTTATCTTTTCCAGAATGTGCAGATCTCGTCGGTCGAAACGACCGGCGTGATCCAATTGCGCAGGAATGCAATGCTGCGCTCTTGTGCAGCTTGCGTGTAAGAGCCGGTCGCATCTTCCGCGATGACGGAATAGAAACCGCGCGCTGCAGCATGGCGTGCGTTGAACTCAATGCCGATATCGGTTGCAACACCGGCCAGAACGAGCGTCTTCACGCCCAAAGTGCGCAGCCTTACTTCAAGCGGCGTGTCGACAAAGAGCGACGGCTGGCTTTTTTCCAGCACGATATGATGCGCGGCGGGTTTGAGCCCGTCGACAAATTCGGTCTCGTCCATGCCCGCTT
>CANHAW010000159.1 GCA_947458675.1 Beijerinckiaceae bacterium | reverse complement strand
GCCGTTAACGATCTCGCCGATGCGATCCTTGTATTCCTGGTACTGACGGTCGCGCTCGGCTTCGCGCACCTTCTGCACGATGACCTGCTTGGCCGATTGCGCAGCAATACGACCGAAATCGAAAGGCGGCAGCGTTTCGGCGATCCAATCGCCGACCTGCGCGGCAGGATTGCGCTTGCGGGCATCGGCAAGAAGAATCTGTGTTGCGTCGTTTTCGACCTGATCGACCACGAGCATCAAACGTGAAGTGCGAACCTCGCCGGTGCGCGGATTGATTTCAACCCGGATCTCGGTCTCCTGACCGTAACGGGAACGCGCCGCCTTTTGCAGCGCATCTTCCATCGAGGTCAGTACGATCTCGCGCGAAATCGATTTCTCGCGCGCGACGGCATCGGCGATCTGCAGCAATTCAAGCCTGTTGGCGCTTACGGCCATGGTGATGTCTCCTTGAAGGGACTTGTATCCTGTTACTTCTTGTGGAGCGGGCGACCTGACGACGCATTGCGTCGCGCGGTTCCCGCTGGTGAAATCGGTTTGGCTTTGGCGAAGCGGCCCGGCCCGCGGCGTACCGCAACTTGCTCTTCTTCGTCTTTCGACGGCTCTTCCATGGCTGCTTTGCCTGCGCGAAGCGATTCACGGATCAAAGCCTCAGTCAGCACAAGCCGCGCCTCGCTGATATCGCTGACGGGCAGCCGGACATCGGAGGGTTCGTCTGCACGTGCATCGATGCGGCGCAACAGAATGATCGCATCGCGGCCATTGCCCTCGACGCCTTCGATCCAGCCGCGAAAACGCTTGCGACCATCGAGACCGAAATTCATTTCGAGTCTCGCCTCATGTCCGATCGCGCGCTCGAAATCGGACAGGCGGACCAGCGGACGATCGATGCCCGGCGAGGAGATTTCAAGCCGGTAAGCCTGAGTGACAGGATCTTCAAGATCGAGAACGGGTGAGAGCCCTATGCTGACCTTTTCGCAATCATCGACCGTCATTGTGCCGTCGGTGCGTTCGGCCATGATCTGCAAGGTTGTCCCTTCAGCCGCAGAAATTTTGACGCGCACAAGGCGGAAACCGAGGTCGAGCAGAACCGGGCCGGCGATGGTCGCAATGCGTCCGGCGACGCCCGCCTCTGAAATGAGACGCGGCTCTTCGAGCAATTCCGGGCCAGTCTGGGCGGCCGCCATGCTCTTCTCCTGCTCCAAACGCTCAACTCCCAAAAGCCGTGATCAGATGACCGAAAGGCTGGACCAAACGAAAAAGAGCGGGTCCCGGGCGGGCCCCACTCTCCACAATCGACCATCCAAAACGGTCATACTGTTAAGATGTGAATGAAGGTCTTATACACCCGCGACCCCCTGCAGGCAAGATCGACGCTCTGCCAGAAGAGCCCGGCTGACTTGGGCCGGCTGATGTGGCCCAGCCAAGCTCAGGCTACCGTGCCCACGGCGGCGAGGAGAAGGGCAATATCCTGTTCTCGGGACAGACGATGATCGCCATCTTTGATGAGCGTCACCGTCACGCAATCGCCCGCGAGATGCTCTACCAAAGTCATGGCGTGCTGCCAGGGCACATCCGGGTCCTTGCCTCCCTGCAGGATATGGACGGGCGCATGCGCCTCGATCATACCGCAGAGTAAGAGATTCCGCCGCCCATCCTCGATGAGCGCTCGGGTGATCGGATAGGGCTCGGGCGCATAGGCGCTTTGGCGCATCCAGGCGCCCTTCTCCACGATCTCACGCCGTGTGTCTGCGCCCATTTTCTCCCACATCAGCACTTCGGTAAAATCGACTGCGGGGGCGATCAGAACCAGACCGGCGATACGTCGCGACGCCTCTTCGGCCCCCATGGCGCGCGCGACAAGCAGCGCAATCCAGCCGCCCATGGATGATCCGACAAGAATTTGCGGTCCGCTGGTCTGAGAGCGGAGCATGGCCAGACTTTCCGAGACCCACCTTGAGATTGTGCCGTCCTCGAAGCGACCGCCGGATTCGCCATGCCCCGAATAATCGAACCGCAGACAGGCGCGGCCCTCCCGCCCGGCAAAATCATCGAGACGCTCGGCCTTGGTCGATTTCATGTCGGATTTGAAGCCCCCGAGCCAGACGATTCCGGGCCGAACGGCTTTGGCAGGATTGGGCAGACGGCGGCGGAAAGCGATGCTGACGCCATCGACCTTCAGAAAATCGATGGCGCATCCATCATGGGTGGATGTATCTGACATTGCGATCCGATCTGCCTGACGCGTATCGTGGACATGATTCGCGCTGTGGCCTTGCCGCAGGGCTCGCAAAGCTTATAGCGGCCGGAACAACAATGCGACAGATTGCACGGGGAGCATTCGAAACCGGAGCCCAATCGCGGCTTGGCGGACAAACGATCCTGCAAATCATTCCGCGCCTTGATGCCGGTGGTGCGGAGCGCACAACCATAGATATAGCCGCCGCGCTTGCCGAGGCTGGAGCCCATGCCCTGGTGGCGACCGAAGGCGGGCGGCTGATCAGTGAATTGCAGGCCAAAGGCGGGATCTGGATTCCGTTTCCGGCATCCACCAAAAACCCTTTGGCCATGGCCATGAATTCACGGCGCCTGGCCAAAATCATCAAGTCGGAAAATGTCGACCTTGTTCATGCGCGCTCACGTGCACCCGCATGGGTTGCTCTTGAAGCATCACGCAAAACGAAGACGCCGTTTATGACAACCTACCACGGCAGCTACTCGGGAAAATCGTCCCTGAAACTGCTTTACAATTCCGTCATGGCGCGTGGCGATGCCGTGATCGCAAACTCTGCCTATACGGCGGGATTGATTGCGAAAAACTATCCATTTGCAAAGGATCGGACAGCCATCATCCATCGCGGGACCGATCTGAGGCTTTTTTCGCGCAACGGGCTCGACCCGGCACGCGTGCAGCGCCTGCGCAAGGCGTGGAATGTTGGCCCGGAGGAACGTATCATCCTGTTGGCGGCACGACTGACTGCGTGGAAAGGACAAAAAGTCCTGATCGAGGCCGCGCGTTTGCTCGCCGAAAAAGGCGTCACGGACGTCCGCTATATTCTCGCCGGGGACGATCAGGGGCGCGCTGGCTATGTGCGCGAACTGGATGAGGCCATCCAAAAAGCGGGGCTCGAAGGCATTGTGTCCCGCGTGGGCCATGTCAGTGATATGCCTGCGGCCCTTGCAGCTGCAACGGCCCTCGCGGTGCCCTCGACCGAGCCTGAAGCCTTCGGCCGTTCGGCTGTCGAAGCCCAAGCCATGGGCACGCCGGTCGTCGTCACCGATCTCGGGGCCGTTGCAGAAACGGTTCTTTCACCCCCCCGCGCGGCGAAAGAGAAGCGCACCGGCTGGACGATCGCCCCCAACGACCCCCACGCCCTTGCGGAGGCGCTTGAAAACATCCTGTCGATGGGCGCTGCAGCCCGCGACGCGCTGGCAGAGCGCGGCAGGGCCCATGTCGAGAATTCTTTCGGTCTCGAGCGGATGTGTGCGCACACATTGGAAATCTATGCCCGGCTGATCGAGCATGGGGCCGAAGACCGCAATTGAAATCATTTGCCTCGGCGCCCCTCAGCCGTGTTGACTTCGGCACAGGGAGCCACGATCTTCTGCGCGGGTCCGGATTGCGCTTGCGCATGAGCCGATTTGAGGCGTAATCGTCCAGATCCGACGTATTCACTCGAGGAGAAACCCCATTCGTCGTCCCATGAAAGCCCCGCACACACCGCAAAAGGATGGGCATCGCATCAACCGAGATATCCGCGTCCGCGAAGTGCAGCTGATCGATCAAGATGGCCAGAACCGCGGCGTCATCGGGGCGCCCGAAGCACTCCAAATGGCTGAAGAGGCAGGCCTCGACCTGGTCGAGATCGTGCCGAACGCAAGCCCGCCGGTCTGCAAGATTTTGGACTACGGCAAATTCCGCTTCCTTGAGCAGAAAAAGGCCGCCGAGGCCCGAAAGAAGCAGAAAATCGTCGAGGTGAAGGAGATCAAGCTCCGCCCCGGCATCGACGATCACGATTACGATGTGAAAATGAGGGCCATGAGGCGCTTCTTCGAGGAAGGCGACAAGGTCAAGGTGACCCTGCGCTTCCGCGGCCGCGAAATGGCTCACCAGGATCTCGGTTACCGTCTGCTCTCCCGCGTCAAGGAAGAGACCGGCGCCATTGCCAAGGTCGAGCTGGAGCCCTCCATGGAGGGCCGCCAGATGATCATGATCCTCGCCCCGCGCTAAAGCGAACCAGTCGGCCCCGACCGGGCTTGCCAAGTTAGGCTTGCCAGCTCGGGGGATTGTCCTCTATAAGCCCCCCTTCGAACCGCCCGGCTGACAGGGCTGCCGTGGCGGTTTGTTTCGCTCATTGTGACGCGAACGGAGAGGCATCGGCCTCTCCGGCATGAGTAACCGGGCGGGAAACCGCCCCTGTGGAGAGCCAAATGCCCAAACTTAAGACCAAGTCCGGCGCCAAAAAGCGCTTCAAGATCACTGGCACCGGCAAGGTGCTCTACGCCCAGCGCGGCAAGCGCCACGGCATGATCAAGCGGACGAACAAGCAGATCCGGAACCTTCGCGGCACCAACGTCCTCTTCAAGACGGATGGTGACAACATCAAGAAGTACTTCCTGCCCAACGGCTGAAGCTTCCCGCTCCGTTCCTTTCTCGAGTTTTCCAGGAGATCACCATGGCACGTGTCAAACGCGGCGTAACCTCGCACGCCAAGCACAAGAAGACCCTCGACGCCGCCAAAGGCTTTTATGGCCGTCGTAAAAACACCATTCGCGCCGCCAAGGCTGCCGTCGACAAGTCGATGCAATATGCCTACCGCGACCGCAAGAACAAGAAGCGCACCATTCGCGCGCTCTGGATCCAGCGCCTGAACGCGGCCGTCCGCGAAATGGGCCTGACCTATAGCCGCTTCATCGACGGCCTCACGAAGGCTGGCATTACGGTAGACCGCAAGGTCCTTTCCGAGCTTGCCATCCACGAGCCGGCTGCCTTCAAGGCTATTGTCGAAAAGGCGAAGTCCGCTCTCCCCGCCACGGCCTGAGGCGCGAAGATCGAACAGAAAAGCCCGGCCACGTGCCGGGCTTTTTGCTTTCAGGGGCGAGTGCGTCCCGAATCCTCGACAAGAAGCAGAGCGCATGGCAAAAGCCGCGCAGCTTTCCCTCCGCACTTTTGACGGACGCGCAATGTCGGATCTCACCGTTCTCGAAAACGAAACACTCGCGGCCATTGCTGCTGCCAGCGACGAAGCCGCTCTTGAAAGCGTGCGCGTCGGCGCGCTGGGCAAAAAGGGCTCCATCTCGGCGCTGCTTGCCACGCTCGGCAAAATGTCACCGGATGAGCGCAAGACACAGGGCGCGGCCATCAACCAGCTCAAGGACAAGGTGAGCGACGCGCTGAATGCGCGGCGCGACATGCTGAAAGAAGCCGCCCTTGAAGCTCGCCTTGCTTCCGAAAAAGTTGATGTGACCTTGCCAGTACGCGAGGCCGCGATTGAGACCGGACGGATTCATCCCATCAGTCAGGTGATG
>CANHAW010000158.1 GCA_947458675.1 Beijerinckiaceae bacterium | reverse complement strand
GGCGACGCTGACGACCTATCTCGGCCATGGACGGCCGCTTTATATGGTCGTCTATGTGGCTTTGATCGTCTTCTTCGCCTTCTTCTATACGGCTATCGTGTTCAACCCGAATGAGACGGCTGACAATCTGAAGAAACACGGCGGCTTCCTGCCGGGTATCAGGCCGGGCGAGCGCACGGCTCAATTCATCGATTCCGTTCTGATGAAGATCACGGTGATCGGTGCTGCCTACCTCGCGCTGATTTGTCTGTTACCCGAAATATTAATTTCCTACGCTGCCCTTCCGTTCTATTTCGGCGGAACGTCGCTGCTCATCGTCGTGAGCGTCACAATGGATACGGTGGCTCAGGTCCACGGCCATTTGCAGGCGCAGCAATATGAGGGGCTCGTGAAGAAGGCCAAGCTGCGTGGGAGGAAGCGATGAGGCTGATACTTTTGGGCCCGCCGGGCGCCGGCAAGGGCACTCAGGCTGCGCGTCTCGTTGAAAAATTCGGCATTCCCCAGCTCTCGACCGGCGACATGCTGCGCGCCGCCGTCAAGGCCGGGACGGCTGTCGGCCTTCAGGCCAAGGCGGTGATGGATGCCGGCGGGCTCGTCTCGGACGAGATCGTGGTTGGAATCATTTCCGACCGCATTCATGAGGCGGATGCCAAAGCGGGCTTCATCCTCGACGGTTTCCCGCGCACAGTCGCCCAGGCTGAGGCGCTCGATGAGCTTCTGGCAAAGAAGCACATGGAGCTCGACGCCATTGTGGAACTGAAAGTGGACGAGAACGCTCTGCTTTCGCGTATCGAAAAGCGCGCCGCAGAGACAGTCGCCGCTGGCGGCACAGTGCGCGCGGACGATAATCCGGATGCATTCAAAGTGCGGCTCGAGGCCTATCGCGCCCAGACTGCGCCAGTCTCGGCCTATTATGCCTCCAAGGGCACGCTCAAGACGGTCGACGGCATGGCCTCGATCGACGATGTGACAAAAGCAATCAACGGAGTTCTCGGGGCCTGAGGGGGCGAGCCGGGAAGAGACGAAAAGGCCGGGCGAGAGCCCGGCTTTTTTTTGTTGGCGGCATTTTTGCGCGCGCCCCTCTCCCGCGCTGGCGGGAGAAGGGAGCCTCGTCATTGCGAGGAGCGGAGCGACGCGGCAATCTATCTTTGCGTGCGGCGGTTCTAAATTGCGCTTCGCTTCGCTCATTATGACGGCCAGGCGGGTTTGGGAGGCGCGCTTTGTTCAGGCATCATGCCGGTCATCGCCAACGAGGAGGTCACGGCAATTCGCGGCAATGGGAAAGCCATAGCCGCCTTTCTGGCGCTCGGAATAAAGACGTCCCGCCTTGTGGTGCTCGTTTGTGTAGAGCTCGATGCCGATCATCTGCATGGCAATCCAGAGCGCTTGTACAGAATCAACCCCATGTCCCGCGTATATGCGCTTGCCCTCCGGCCAGCCGATTTCATAGTCGCAGGCCCAGTGATACGCCTCCACCTCGTGGGGAGCGTGGATATCGACTGTGACGGGCAGGTCGCCATCGGGACGCGAAATGTATAAAGTCCTTTGCGCAATGACCATGCGGCCTCCGGGCGTGCCACAAGCAGCTGAAACGGAGCTATTGCGGCGGTCGCGCGCTTAGCTGTCAATCCCCCCTTGACCCCACCCCCACCATCCCCTAGAAGACACGTCTTCACCCGAGACGCGCGCGTTCTTGGGGCTCTGTCTTTGGCAGGGTCACCCAAATGCTTGTGTCTCACTCCGCAGGGGCCGGCCTCCACCGGCGCGGGGATTATCAGTCTGCTGCTTTTGTCGCGGCACCACATGGAGACGGCCAGATGGCTCGTATTGCAGGTGTAAATATTCCGACCAACAAGCGCGTCATCATTGCGCTTCAGTACATTCACGGCATCGGCGCCAAGAATGCGCAGGAAATCTGCGAGAAGGTGAACATTCCGGCCGAGCGCCGCGTGTCCCAGCTCACCGACGCCGAAGTGTTGCAGATCCGCGAAACGATCGACCGCGATTATATGGTCGAAGGCGATCTGCGCCGCGATGTTGCCATGAACATCAAGCGCCTCATGGATCTCGGCTGCTATCGCGGCCTGCGTCATCGTCGTCAGCTGCCCGTTCGCGGCCAGCGCACGCATACGAATGCGCGCACCCGCAAGGGCAAGGCGAAGCCGATCGCCGGCAAGAAGAAGTAATTTTTTCCGCGAGCGAAAAAATGATCCAGAGCGTGCAGAGCGCGCGAAGGATCCACACAAACAATCTGGCGCATCGCATCAATCGTTGCGCCGATCACCTCTCTCCCCAGCGCCTGGCATTACGGGCGCGCATGAAGGACTTATAAAATGGCAAAAGAAGCCGGTCGCGTTCGCCGCAGGGAACGCAAGAATATCGCGTCGGGCGTTGCTCATGTGAGCTCGACATTCAACAATACGATGATCACCATCACCGATGCGCAGGGCAATACGATCTCCTGGTCGTCTGCCGGCACGATGGGCTTCAAGGGCTCGCGTAAATCGACTCCTTACGCTGCGCAGATGGCAGCTGAAGACGCTGCGCGCAAAGCATCCGAGCATGGCATGCGCACGATTGAAGTCGAAGTGTCGGGTCCGGGTTCGGGCCGCGAATCGGCTCTGCGCGCGCTGCAGGCTGCGGGCTTCACCGTGACATCGATCCGCGACGTGACGCCGATCCCGCACAATGGTTGCCGTCCGCGCAAGCGTCGTCGCGTTTGATTGTTTTGTCCTTCCCGCCGACGGGTGGGGAGGGCGCTTATTGTTTCATCGAGGGCGTGCAGCCAGGGTCGACGGACCGATATGCTGCACGCTGCATCATGAAGGAAATGCACCGTGATCCAGAAGAATTGGCAAGAACTCATCAAGCCGAACAAGCTCGAAGTCGCCGCTGGCGATGATCCCAAGCGTCAGGCGACGGTTGTCGCTGAGCCGCTCGAGCGCGGTTTCGGCCTCACGCTCGGCAATGCCCTGCGTCGCGTATTGCTCTCTTCGCTGCAGGGCGCAGCGATCACGGCCGTGCAGATCGACGGCGTGCTGCATGAATTCTCTTCGATCCCCGGCGTTCGTGAAGATGTCACCGACATTGTTCTCAACATCAAGGACATTGCCATCCGCATGCAGGGCGAAGGCCCCAAGCGCATGGTGCTCAAGAAGCAGGGCCCCGGCGCCGTGCTGGCCGGCGACATTGGCGTCACCGGCGATGTGACGGTTCTCAACCCGAATCTCGTCATCTGCACGCTGGATGAAGGTGCGGAAATCCGCATGGAATTCACCGTCAATACCGGCAAGGGCTATGTGGCTGCCGAGCGCAATCGCGCCGAAGATGCGCCCATCGGCCTCATCCCGGTCGACAGCCTCTATTCGCCGGTCAAGAAGGTTTCCTATCGCGTCGAGAACACACGCGAAGGCCAGATCCTCGACTATGACAAGCTGACGCTGACGCTCGAGACCAATGGCTCGATCAGCCCCGATGATGCCGTGGCCTATGCTGCGCGCATTCTGCAGGACCAGCTGAATGTCTTCGTGAACTTTGAAGAGCCGCGCCGCGAGGAAGCTGCTCCGTCGATCCCAGAGCTCGCCTTCAACCCGGCTCTGCTCAAGAAGGTCGACGAGCTCGAGCTGTCTGTTCGTTCGGCCAATTGCCTCAAGAACGACAATATCGTCTATATCGGCGATCTCATCCAGAAGACGGAAGCCGAGATGCTGCGCACGCCGAATTTCGGCCGCAAGTCGCTCAACGAGATCAAGGAAGTCCTCGCCCAGATGGGTCTCCATCTCGGCATGGAAGTCACCGGCTGGCCGCCGGAAAATATCGAAGAGCTCGCCAAGCGCTTCGAAGAACATTATTGAGTTTTGCACCGGGGGCGGTACTTTTCCGCCCCCAAATATCAGACCGGCGTTCCTTGGCACGGCGTCGCGTAAATTCAGGAGAGCCACATGTATCACGGTCGTTCCAAGCGTCGTTTCAACCGCACTGCCGAACATCGCAAGGCGATGTTTGCCAATATGAGCCAGGCGCTCATCAAGCATGAGCAGATCGTCACGACGCTCCCCAAGGCGAAGGATCTTCGCCCCGTCGTCGAAAAGCTCGTCACACTCGGCAAGCGCGGCGATCTCCATGCCCGCCGCCAGGCGATTGCCCAGATCAAGGACGTCGATCTCGTCCGCAAATTGTTCGACGTGCTCGGCCCGCGCTACAAGACCCGCAATGGCGGCTATACGCGCGTGCTCAAGGCCGGCTTCCGCTACGGCGACAATGCCGCCATGGCTGTGATCGAATTCGTTGATCGCGACGTCGATGCCAAGGGCAAGGATTCGGGCCCGGTGGCCGAGGCTGCTGCCGAGTAATCGGGCTTGTCAGCTGAAAGTTTCAGGGGCGGCCTTCGGGTCGCCCTTTTTTGTTGCTCTTCAAGCGTTACATCATGTGCGCGCAACCCTTCTCCCTATGGGAGAAGGAATTCGCAAGCCTTTCATGTCCGTGACCGGGAGCCCCCATGTTGCGTCTCGCTTTCGCTTTCCTCGCCGTCCTCGGTCTCGCACTCCCCGCCACCGCCCAGCAGCGCGCCGTGCCTGACTCGCGCGGGCAGGTCGTTCTCTCCTATGCGCCCATCGTCAAGCTTGCGCAGCCATCGGTGGTGAATGTCTATGCCTCGCGCATTGAGCGCCGCGCTGCCAATCCGCTTTTCGACGATCCGATCTTTCGTCGTTTCTTCGGCGATCAGCAGGGCAGGGGGCAGACGGCGCAATCTCTGGGGTCGGGCGTCATTGTCGATGCCAGCGGCCTTGTCATCACCAACCATCATGTCATCGAAGGCATGACCAATGTGAAGGTCGCGCTGGCTGACCGGCGCGAATTCGATGCGGAAATCGTGCTGCGCGATCCGCGCACCGATCTTGCCGTTTTGCGCATTCGCAATGGCGGGACTTTTCCGGCCATGGAAGTTGGCGATTCCGACAATCTTGAAGTCGGCGACATTGTGCTGGCGCTCGGCAATCCTTTCGGCGTCGGCCAGACGGTGACGCAGGGCATTGTTTCAGCGCTGGCGCGCACGCAGGTCGGCATTACCGATTATGGCTTCTTCATCCAGACGGATGCGGCGATCAATCCCGGCAATTCCGGTGGCGCGCTGGTCGATATGCAGGGGCGGCTTGTCGGCGTGAATACGGCGATCTTTTCCAAATCGGGCGGCTCCATCGGTATCGGCTTTGCGATCCCCGTGAATATGGTGAAAATCGTTGTCGCCGCCGCAAAGGGTGGCGTGCGGCAGGTGCGCCGTCCCTGGCTTGGCGCCACATTGCAGCCTGTCTCGCGTGAAATTGCCGACTCGCTTGGCATGGATCGACCAGCGGGCGCGCTGGTCTCGGATGTGATTGCGCGCGGCCCGGCGGAGGATGCAGGCCTGCAGCGCGGCGATGTCATCACTGCCGTGGATGGTGTGAGCATCGACGATCCCGAGGGCCTTGGCTATCGCATGGGCGTGCGCCCGCTGGGCGGCATGATGCGACTGTCCGTCCTGCGTCGCAGCCGTCCTGTCTCGCTCGATGTGAAACTCATGGCGGCACCGGAGACGCCGCCGCGAGAAGAGATTGTCCTGCAGGGCCGCTCG
>CANHAW010000157.1 GCA_947458675.1 Beijerinckiaceae bacterium | reverse complement strand
GCCGATCCTCAATTACGACCCGGCCTCGCTGGTTCTCGACGCCGCCGAATAGTGCGGCTATCCTTGCCGGCAAAAAGGGGCGCACCAGTCCCCGCCGGGAGGATGATATGAAGATCAAGACCCACGAGCCTCGTCATTGCGAGGAGCGCAGCGACGAAGCAATCCATGATGCGCGTGGCGGCTCTGGATTGCTTGCGCGCACTCGCAATGACGGCTTGAAGGCGCTGGTCATTTCCGTCCTGCTCGCGGCCTCGCCCGCATCCGCCGACCCGATCGAAGATTTCTACAAAAGCCGGACGATGAACATGATCATCGGACTTGGCGAAGGCGGCGGTTACGATCTTTCGGCGCGCCTTGTTGCGCAGCATCTGGCCGATCAGATTCCGGGCCGCCCCACCATCGTGCCGCGCAACATGCCCGGCGCGGGCTCCATTGCGGCGGCTGAATATGTCTACAATGTCGCGCCGAAGGACGGCTCAACCATTGCGCTGTTCCAGCCGACTTTCGTGCTTGAGAAAATCACCGACAAGAGTCGCAAATTCGAGCCGGAAAAATTCGGCTGGATCGGCCGCGCCGATCAGGCTGTGCTGGTCGGCCTTGTCTTCAGACATGCCAAGGCGCAATCGATTGATGAGATCAAGAAGACCGAAACCGTGCTCTCCGCCAATGCGGCAACGGGCACATCGGCGACCATTCCCTGGGCGCTCAATCGGCTCGTTGGCACCAAATTCAAAGTGATTCTTGGCTATTCGTCTTCTGCTGCCATGGGGCTGGCGCTCGAGCGCGCCGAGGCCGATGGCATCGGCTCGACAAGCTGGGATTATCTGCAGACGAAACAGGATTGGTTCGACGACAAGAAGATCCGGATTCTCTATACGATTGCGCTGCGCCGCTATCATGAAATTCCAGATGTGCCGACCGTGCTCGAACTGGCGTCGAATGAAAAGGACCGCAATGTCCTCAAACTCATGGCCGCCACCTCCGACATTGGCCGCGCTTTTCTCACCACGCCCGATGTGCCGAAGGAAAGACTTGCAGCTCTGCGCGCCGCCTTTGATCGCATGACAAAAGCGCAAAGCTTCATCGACGACGCCAAGCGCCGGAAACTCGGCGTCGATCCGATGGGCGGCGAGGATTTGCAGGCGCTCATGCTCGATGTGGCGACGCAGCCCAATGATGTGATCGAGGCCATGAAGGCGGCCGTCCTTCCGCCGGGGAAGGAATAATCCACCTCGTCATTGCGAGGAGCGTGAGCTCCGAAGCAATGGTCGTATTTTCGCCGCGATTCCTGCTAAGTTGCGGTCCATGACCCGTTTGCCTCTCGCCCTCCTCTTTGCATGCCTCGCCAGCGCCCCCGCTCTGGCGCAAGTGGCATTGGCCGAAGGCTGTGGCGTTTGCACGGAGCTCGATCGCCAGACCATGGCCGATCCGGTAGCCCCCTCCGATCTGCCGCCGCCCCCGCAAAAGCGCGAGGTCGATCGTGGCAGGCCCATCGAGATTCAGCTCCCGCTCGTCAACGATACGATCCTTGTCTGGCACAAGCCGGGCGCTGGCCTTTGGGTGAGCGATCTCGCGCCGGGCGGCATTTTCATGCGGCCGAAGAAAGACAAGCTTGCGATTGAATTGCGGTTCTAATCGCGCCGCGCGGCAATCAGATCGCGCAAGGTCGTGATGGTCGAGGCATCCGCGACGCCATCGACGCGCTCGCGACGGAAGTGACGCTGGAAAGCGCGCACGACTTTCTCCGTCGCTTCATCGAAAACGCCCGTCACCTGGATGGCATAGCCGTAAAGCGCGAACATGGCCTGCAAGGCCTGCACCGGCTGGCCCTCATCGCCCAGCGCAAAAAAGCGGCCGCCCGTGATTGGGGCAGGCGGCACATAATGGCCAATGCCGCGCGCGTGCAATGTCTCCCATGGAAAAGTTTCGCCCGGATCGCATTTGCGCCCCGGCGCCACATCCGAATGCGCAAGCACGCGATGCTGCGGAACGATCATGCGCGAGCGAATATCGGCGCATAGCGCAATCACGGCCTCGATCTGCGCATCGGTGAAAGGCGGCGAGCCGCCCTCATGTCCCGGATTGACGATTTCAACGCCGATGGAGCGCGAGTTAATATCGCTTTCACCCGCCCATGAGGCAGCACCCGCATGCCAGGCACGACGCGCCTCCGGCACAAGCTGCAGCACTGCCCCATCTTCCCAGATGAAATAATGCGCGGAGACTTCCGACAAAGGATTGGTCAGCCGCATCAGGGCTTCTGCACCGGTCGGCATGCCGGTGTAATGCAGAAGGATCATATCCGGCGGCCCGCCTTTGCGCTCGCCGTGATTGGGCGAGGGAAAGACTTTCGATGCAAGGCGCGAATCCGGACGTGGCTGGCTCATACAGCCTGTCTAGCGCAGGAGAGGCGTGCGGGGCAAAGCGCCCCGCACGTGTAAAATTCAATAGCGGACATAGCGCACGCAATAACGATCGCCGTAACGATCATAGGCAAAGCGTGCACAGCGCGCGCGCTCTGCGGGCGCCGTATTCGCACCGATAATGGCGCCCGTGGCCGCACCCAGAGCGCCGCCCACCAGCGCGCCCGATCCCCGGCCTGTTGCAATTCCGCCAATCGCCGCGCCAGTCGCACCACCGATCAGCGCACCACCTGTGGCGCGCTCGCCCGGCGTATTGCAACCAGCGAGCGGCAAAGCTGCCAAGGCAACGGCCGCAATAATGATTGTCTTCATGATCCAAGTCCCTTTCTTCCGCGCCCCATCCAGTCTTCGATTGAACCATGTCATCGGGGTCGCGTCATCTGATCTTGATCAATCAAGGCAGATTGCTTGACCCGGCGATGCGCGGGCTCTAAGTCCGCCTGAGCCAGTCGGCCGGACGGCCGCTGTCGCAAGGCAGAGGAAAGTCCGGGCTCCATGGAGACACGGTGCCGGATAACGTCCGGCGGGGGTGACCCCAGGGAAAGCGCCACAGAGAATGAACCGCCTCGGATCCGTCCGCGGTAAGGGTGAAAAGGTGCGGTAAGAGCGCACCGGGCCACCAGCAATGGGGGTCGCATGGCAAGCCCCACCGGGAGCAAAACCGAATAGGGGTGACATGTCGCAGGAAACTGCGGCGGGGCCGTCTCTGGCCAGTCACCCGGGTTGGTTGCTTGAGGCAATCGGTAACGATTGTCCCAGAGGAATGGCCGTCACGCGCAGGTGAAAGCCTGCGCCATACAGAACCCGGCTTACAGGCCGACTGGCTTTTATTTTTTCACGCCACATTGCGCGCTCCCCTCTCCCGCTCACGCGGGAGAAGGGCGCGCACGATCATTACCGCGAGAATTTCTTGTACTTGAGACGCTTCGGCACGATGGAATCGATGCCGAGGCGGCGCTTCTTGTCTTCCTCGTAATCCTGGAAATTGCCCTCAAACCATTCCACATGGCTGTCGCCCTCAAAAGCGAGCATGTGGGTGGCGATGCGATCCAGGAAGAAGCGATCATGCGAGATGATGACGGCGCAGCCGGCATATTCGGTGAGCGCGTCTTCAAGTGCACGCAGCGTATCGACGTCGAGATCGTTGGTCGGCTCGTCGAGCAGCAGGACATTGGCGCCGAGCTTCAGCATTTTGGCAAGATGCACGCGATTGCGCTCACCGCCTGAGAGCATGCCGACTTTTTTCTGCTGGTCGGCGCCCTTGAAATTGAAGGTCGAGCAATAGCCGCGCGAATTGATCTCGCGTTTGCCGAGATAAATAATGTCATTGCCGCCCGAGATTTCCTCCCAGACCGTTTTATTGCCATCCAGCGCATCGCGCGATTGGTCGACATAACCAAGCTTGACAGATTCGCCGATCTTGATCGCGCCGCCATCAGGCGTTTCCTGACCTGTGATCATGCGAAACAAAGTGGTCTTACCAGCACCATTGGGGCCGATAACGCCGACAATGCCACCGGGCGGCAGTTTGAACGAAAGATTCTCGATCAGCAGCTTGTCGCCAAACGCCTTGTTGAGATTTTCGAACTCGATGACATTCTGACCCAGGCGCTCAGCCACCGGAATGATGATCTGCGCGGTTGTCGGTGCCTTATCATTTTGTTTGGCAACAAGATCTTCATAGCGTGAGATACGCGCCTTGCTCTTGGCCTGACGGGCTTTCGGCGAGGAGGCAATCCATTCGCTTTCGGCTTCCAATGCGCGCTGGCGGGCCTCGTCTTCGCGGCCTTCCTGCTCAAGACGCTTCTGCTTCTGCTTCAGCCAGGACGAATAATTGCCCTCATAAGGAATGCCACGGCCGCGATCGAGCTCGAGAATCCAGCCCGTCACATTGTCCAGGAAGTAACGGTCATGGGTGACGATCAGAATGGCGCCCGGATAATTGCGCAAATGACCTTCGAGCCAATTCACCGTCTCCGCATCGAGATGGTTGGTTGGCTCATCGAGCAGCAGAAGCTCAGGCTGTTCGAGCAGGAGCTTGCACATGGCGACACGACGGCGCTCACCGCCGGAAAGCTTGGCCACTTCCCATTCATCGGGCGGGCAACCCAAAGCATTCATCGCCTGATCGACCTGCGCATCGAGATCCCAGAGGTTTTGCGCCTCGATCTCATCTTGCAGCTTGGTCATTTCATCGGCTGTCTCGTCCGAATAATTCATGGCGAGTTCATTGTAGCGATCAAGAATGTCCTTCTTGGCTTTCACGCCGAGCATGACATTGCCGCGCACATCCAAAGTCTCGTCGAGCTTGGGTTCCTGCGGCAGATAGCCGACGCGCGCGCCGTCTGCGACCCAGCCATCGCCCGTAAATTCCTTGTCGATGCCCGCCATAATGCGCAGCAGCGTCGACTTACCCGCGCCATTGACGCCGAGCACGCCGATCTTCGCATCCGGATAGAAGGAGAGATGGACGTTTTCGAGAACTTTCTTGCCGCCGGGCCAGGTCTTGGTGAGGCCCTGCATGTGATAGATGAATTGGCGCGCCATGGAGTTCCCGCACTGTCTGGAAAAAAGGAAAACTGGCCCGCTTGTAGCGCCGCGCGCAGGTTAAATCCAGCGATTCAGAAGCGGCGCCAGACTGCCATGAGCGTGCCGCGCTCGCGCCGCGTCGCCACCCCGCCCGAAGACAGAAATGTCCCGAACTGGAGCGACCATTCCCTGTTGAGCCGAAAGACGGTGCTGGTCTCGATTTTATGGTGGCGGGGCACGAAGGCTGGCGCATCGCGCCCCGGCCAGGCCGTATTGAAATATTGGACAAGCATCATGCGGTTTGGCCCCATCCACCAGCCCAGAGTGGCATCGAGGCGCAGTTCATCCGGCAGGGATTCTTGCCGCTTGATCATGGCCAGCGAAATATCGAGAAAGCCGTCACGCCCGTAAACATCGACCGGCTGGCCAAAGCCCAGCCGCAATTCCGTCCGCGGCCGGTTTTCCAGACTGAAAAACGGATCGCTCCGGCCAGGCACGCGCAGCAGGGCCTGCAAGGTCAAGTCGCCATTCTCGAAACCGGCGACCAGCCAGCGCGCGCCTGCCTCGAAAGAGCTGATTTGATCGGCCTTGCGCTCAGCAGAGGGGGTCTGCAGCCTGACATTGCTGAAGGCGGGATTGAGAACCAGCGTCACATCGCCGGTCAGGCCATATTCAAACAGCAGGCTCGTTTCGATCTTCCGATAGCGCGGGGCTTTGGCAAAGTCCAAT
>CANHAW010000156.1 GCA_947458675.1 Beijerinckiaceae bacterium | reverse complement strand
CCATGACGCGCTCTGGCGGGTGATACGCGTTTACGCCTTGGGCGAAGATGAGCTGCGCCCTGCGCGGCAGCGATCGGAGCAATAGCGGACTTCATCCCAAACCTTTGCCCATTTCTTCCGCCATGCGAAGGGGCGACTGCATGTTGCGCAGACTTTCTGCGGAAGATCGCCCTTCTTCGTCATTTTGGCCACGTGTCAATCCTCTGAACCATAGGCTGCCGGTATACGTATCGAACAAGATGAGATACGCGCCCAGACTGAAATATGGATCAGCCCGATGAAAGCCCTCCGCCTCATTCTCGGAGATCAACTCACCCGCGAGATCAGCGCGCTCGACGGGCTGGATAAATCCAGCGACATTGTCCTCATGGTCGAGGCCGATGAAGAGACGCTCTATGTGCCTCACCACAAGCAAAAGATCGCCCTCATTCTGTCGGCCATGCGTCACTTTGCAGACGATCTGGAAAGAGAAGGCATTCGCGTCGACTATGTCCGCTTGGACGCCAAGGACAATACAGGCACATTCAGCGGCGAGGTGAAACGCGCCATTGCCCGGCATCGACCTGAAAAAATCATCCTGACAGAGCCCGGCGAATGGCGTCTTTTCGATGCCATGCGGAATTGGAGCGCCGATTTCGGATTGCCTGTCGAAATTCGCGACGATGATCGTTTTTTCTGCTCACGCAGCCGATTTGCCCGATGGGCAGAGGGTCGAAAATCCTATCGCATGGAATTTTTCTATCGCGAGATGCGGCGTGAAACCGGCCTGCTGATGGACGGCGATGAGCCTGCCGGCGGCCAATGGAATTTCGATCACGACAATCGCAAGGCTCTGCCTGCCAAAATCAGACCGCCAAAACGGGAGAGATTCGAACCCGATGAGATCACGCGTGAAGTTCTCGACATGGTGGCCAAACGTTTTGTCTCCCATTTCGGCGATTTTGAGAATTTCGGCTGGGCCGTCACACGCAAGGATGCTCTTGAGGCGCTCGATCATTTCATTGAATCATGCCTGCCGCTCTATGGCGATTATCAGGATGCGATGAAAAGCGGCGAGCCTTTCCTCTATCATTCAATCCTGTCTCCCTATTTGAATTGCGGACTTCTCACTCCACGAGAAATCTGCCTTGCCGCTGAAGTCGCCTGGCGTCAGGGCCATGCGCCGCTGAATGCCGTTGAGGGATTCATTCGTCAAATTCTTGGCTGGCGGGAATATGTACGCGGCATTTATTGGCGTCATATGCCCGACTATGCCCGCACCAATGCTCTGAGTGCAAATCGGCCGCTGCCTGATTTTTTCTGGAGCGGCAACACGAGAATGAATTGTATGGCGCAAGTGATCGCAGAAACGCGCGCTAATGCTTATGCGCATCATATCCAACGGCTGATGGTGACAGGAAACTTCGCCCTTCTGGCCGGCATCGATCCCGGCGAGATCGAGGCTTGGTATCTGGCCGTTTATGCGGATGCCTATGAATGGGTGGAATTGCCCAATGTCCATGGGATGGTCATGTTTGCCGATGGCGGCCTACTGGCCTCCAAACCTTATGCAGCATCGGGCGCCTATATAGATCGCATGTCAGATTATTGCCGCACATGCGCTTATGATGTGAAATGCAAGAGCGGATCGCAGGCCTGCCCCTTCAATTTTCTCTATTGGAATTTCATGATCGAGAATGAGGCCGCGCTCGCCAAAAACCCGCGCATGTCCATGCCTTACCGAACCTTGGCAAAAATGGATCCGGAACGGCGTGCGGAGATAAAAGCCGACGCCAGTCGCTTCTTCGAACAAATCGAGAAAGATGATACGAGCGGGATGCAAATACCGCTGCTGTGACTATGGCTGATATGAAAGATCATGCCGAATGGCAAGGCCGAGAGCCTCAGCATTGGAGGTCACAACGGAATGGTGCATTCCGTGAAGATAAGACAATCGCACACATGGTGCGAGCCTTTTCCATTGATGAACATCAGTATCCAGATGCCGTCCGTGCAAAGCAATAAAGCAACTCACCGTGACATCGATGGGAGCTGGGCGATAGCGTGACAGCGTTCTTTGATAGGCCCAATGGGGTGAGGATTCTATACTGGCCTGCGAAGATGACTTTTTACCCGCATGAAGAATTCTGCGCCAAGCGCGGGCAAATGCGTGACTGAAGAGGCTTCCGAAACTGCCATAGCCTCGCATTCTGTGCCAAAAGGCCCGCATGGATTCCTGCTGGATGACATCGCCGATGCGCCCTGGCACAGCCCGCGCCATGAATCCAAAAAATCTATGTGCGATTCGAAAGGTCAATCGCGCATTGAGAGAGGGTGTTTCGATCAGCAGCAATTCACGGACATCGACGCGCGCCTGACGCAACAAATGGGTAAGCTGCCAGGCAACCAAGCCACCATTGCAATATCCCCCGACAATCACCGGACCTTGCGGCGCAATGCGCCGAATTTCATCGACATAAAGCGCAGCAATCTCCTCGATTGTCAGATCTGGACGATGCAAATCTTCATAAAAATGCAGAAGGTAGACCGGCCGGTTCAGCTTCATCATATCGAACAGGCGCAGCGCATAAAGACCGCGCGTTGTATAATCGCCGTGACAGAAAAATAAGGGCGTGCCGCTTCCATCCTGCACCTTTGTCAGCCATTCACGCCCCGGCTCAAGATCAAGGCATATCGTATCTGCCAATCCGCGTATCGTGATTTCAGCCACTAAGCGCGATTGTGGGAGCTTGCGGCGAGCGACAAGCTCAAGCTCAGAAAGCATTTCTGCTGCCAGCAGGGAATCACCCCCGGATTCAAAAAAATCGTCATCGATTCCAATATCGCTACGGCCTAAAAGACGCGTCCAGATTGCCAGAATTTGATGTTCAAGCATCCGGTCGGCTTCACTGATGGAATGACGCTGGATTGCCGCGAATCGGGCAACCAATTCTTTTCGGTCGACTTTGCCGGTCGGTCCGCGCGGCATTGCATCGATCGTATGGATCGTTTGCGGAATTTTGAAACGCGCAAGTCTGTCGGTCAGGGATTGTCTTATTTCGTAAGTGCTGGCCTGATGACCCGGCCGCAAGACGATAGCGGCAGCAACATTCTCTCCGAGCCTTGGATGCGGGACTGAAAAGACACCCGCCTCCAGAATTGCAGGGTGACGCAAGAGCGCTTTCTCAACCTCATAGGGCGAGACCTTTTCACCCCCACGATTGATGATCTCCTTCGAGCGCCCGACAATCGTCAGGTAATTGTCTGCATCCAAAATTCCGAGATCGCCTGTCGACAACCAGCCCTCACCGCCAGGGAGCGGCTCGCGTCGATGTGCTGTCACATAACCCGGCGTAACGCTCGGCCCACGAATTGTAATCTCTCCAATTTCGCCTCTTTGCACCGGGAGGCCATCTTCGCCCATCAATATGAGCTCGCCATCAGGCACCAGCCCGACCGTGCCAGGCTTGCGGCAGCGTGGCGGGGCAGGATTTGCCGCCATAGCTCCGGCCTCGCTCAATCCATAATATTCGATCACCGGCACGCCGAGTTCGGCTTCCGCTTCTCGTCGCAAAGCATCGGGAAGATAGGCGGCACCGCATATTGCAAAACGCAAGAAGGGAAGTTGCGGGCGCTCCGGCGCCATCTTCCAGCGATCGACCATGTTGCGGAGCGAGGCAGGCGCAATGGAAAGAATGGTCGGCTTGATCTTTTCTATCCATTCGGAGAGATCGTAAATGCTTTCGGGTCGCGGAATTCCAACGCTTGCGCCCAGCAGCAACGGCACGAACAAGGCCGTCTTCAATCCCGCAGCATAATGCAATGGCAGCGTGCAGGGGATTCGATCATCCGGGCCGATATCGAACCAATCCGCCATTTTTCTCGACATTGCGACGAGATTGCGGTGCGTCACCGGGATGTGCTTGGGTTCACCGGTCGTGCCGGACGATCTCAACAATAAAGCAATCGAATCGATATTCGCCTGCCCATGATCGGATCGTATGAGCGATCCGCCGATTGGCGTGAAGCGAATATCAAGATCCGAACCGAAATCGGCCTTGACGCGCAACGGTCCAGCTTCATGCACATTGCTTGAAACTGGCATGAGGTCGGTCGCAAAGACCAGCGCATCCATTGCCATGCGCGCCGCTTCCTCTGCAATCTCGCGCTCTGTGAGTGCGGGATTGAGCGGCACAAGCTGCACATGCGCCGCCAATGCAAGAACAAGCAGCGCCCCGCGATATCCTGCGGGAACCAGCAGACCCACGCGCGATGTCGGCCCAAGACCCAGCTGCGCCAATTGCAGGACCGCCGAATCAATCAGATCAGAGAGAGCGCGATAGGTGACAGTTTCGAAGTCGGCTCCCACAAGGGCAGGCGCCTGCGCAAAACGCCCGGCATGCAGGCGGATGGACTGATGGATAGAAGACCAATCCTGCGGCTCAGCCTCAGCCCTGACCGGATTCGCAAGATCGGCGACATGTCCGCATGGACCGCACGCCCCGACCTCATCTTGCGCCATTCCCATCCGACCTCGAAGGATCAAGCCTCGCCCAGACTGAATGTATCTAGCTTTGAAATATGGCAGATTATTTGTGAACTTAAATAGAAAAAGAATCGAAACTGCGTAAAGACCAAGCTTAACCGGCAAGGCTCAAGTCCTGCTCCGGGTCCGATCTGACGTTTGGGAAGTATTGATTGATAAGCTGGAGTGAAGCTTGCTTTATTGCGTTTGAGAAATTTGAAATTATTAAGTAAAGATAAAACAGACGACAAGAATATCGAAAATAAATTTATCTATTTTGATTTTTTATATTGTCAAAAACGGTGACGCTCACGGCCCCGTTTGCTAAATTGGCCTTATATTTCCCATTCCGGGTGAAAACCATGTTGCAGTCTGAAACGGGCATTTCCGCCCGCCTGGATTTCATGAAATTCGACCAGTCTGCGCGCGAAAGACTGCGCGGACTTCAGCCTCTCCTCAAGGCTCATATGAACGATGCGCTCGCGGCTTTTTACGACCGCGTTCGGGCCACGCCCGAAATCGGAACCTTGTTTAAAGGCGAAAAGCACATCGACTCCGCTCAGCAGCGCCAGCACATGCATTGGGACACGTTGGCCGCAGCTTCTTTCGATGCAGATTATGAAAAAGCTGTCCTCTCGGTCGGCCGTACACATGCGCGCATCGGTCTGGAACCGCGCTGGTATATCGGCGGCTATGCCCTCATCGCTGACCATTTGATCAAAACCATCATCAACGATCGCGAATCCACTCTGCTCAAAAGGCTGACGCACGACCCCGCCGAACTGGGCGATATGCTTGGCGCTTTCATCAAGGCCATTTTCCTCGATATGGACCTTGCGATTTCAATCTATCTGCAAACGCTGGCTGAGGAGCGTCGGCGCGCTGAGGAGGCTCGCGCAGAAGATGCGCAGCGACAGACGGAAGCCCTTGAAGCGCTCACCCTGGCACTCACCAGGCTTGCGCGCGGTGACCTGACTGCGCGGCTCAACGACGAAGTTGCTCCAGAATTTTCGAGGCTGCGGAGCGACTTTAACGCAACAATCGAAAAGCTGCAGGACGTGATCGGCGCCGTGCTCGGATCTGTCCAGCCCCCTTTTTATGTACCAGTGATTTGTGGATTTACTAAGCATGTCTCGGGGACCGGCGGCTGCATGCCGAGGGCGTGATGAGGCCGGATATGATTATATTGTTTGAGCCATTGATTGATGACAGTTTGGGCTTGGCGGATGG
>CANHAW010000155.1 GCA_947458675.1 Beijerinckiaceae bacterium | reverse complement strand
TTTGCAATCACACAACGCTCTTCACATCGAACACTTCGCCCGGCCTGAAGACGCGGAATCTGGTTTCCGCATGTCCGCCCTTTTTCAGGGCTGTCGCCAGCGCTTTTGGCGGGGCGTCGATTTCTTCATTGGTGAGCTGGAACGTGCCCCAATGATGGCCCATGGCCTGGCGCGCGCCGCAGAGTTCGAAAATCTTCACCGCTTCGGCCGGATCGATATGCTGATCCTTCATGAACCAGCGCGGCTCATAGGCGCCGATGGGTAAAATGGCGAGTTTGAACCCGCCATATTTGCGCCGCGCCGCGCGGAACAATTCGCCGTCGCCGAAACCCGTATCGGCGATGTGATAGATCGCACCTGACGGCGTCTCGATAACGAAAGCCGCCCAGAGCGCCATGCGCCGGTCGAACAGGCCGCGCGCGGACCAATGATAGGATGGCTCGAAATGCACGAAGACGCCGCGTCCCACTTCGACGCGCGCCTTCCAATCGTGAGCCTCCGCCCGAATGGCGGAATTGTAATCGGTCATGATCGTGTCATTGCCGAGCGGCGTCAGCACACGCGTGGGCCGGGTTCTTGCGAGTTGGCTCAGCGTGTTCGCATCGAGATGATCGTAATGATTATGCGAGACGAGAATGGCATCGAGCGGCGGCAGGTCTGAGAGCCGAATGCCCGGTTCGTTGACGCGCCGGGGGCCGGCAAAAGAGAAGGGGCTGGCGCGTTCCGACCAGACCGGGTCGATCAGCAGATTCACCCCATGGGTCTGGATGAGCAGGCTCGCATGGCCGACATAGGAGATGCGCAACGCCGATCCCTGCACGCGCTCGGGCGGGCGATCGAAGGCGGCGCCGGCTGCCTGGGCGGGCCACAGCGCCTTGCTCTCGAACAGGCTCCATTTGAGGAGGTCCGCCCGGCTCTTGTCGCGGGCATGGCCGGGCAGGAAGAAGCGTTCGCCATCGAAATGGTCTGAAACGGGGCCGTTATAATAGGGATTGCGTCCCGACATGGTCTGTCCGAAGGCTGCAGTGGCGGCGGCGGCCGCACCGGTGAGGCCGAGGGCGGCAATGAATTGGCGGCGGTTCATGGAAAATCCTGCGATCAAAGCTGGAAGCTAGTGTGTCTGGCGGCCCGTACAAGCCGCTCCGGTTGACTCTTGAGCCTCCCGAGGCCTAAAACCCCGTCATCTTCGTCACATTCTGACGATCTGAACCCGCCGACCGGTCCTTTGAGGCTGGAGGTCCACGCCCGGCAGCGCTATGCGCCCCCGGGCGCGAAAGCCTTTGTGGGTTCCGGTTTGGCAGGATGGGACGCAACGAAGGACGGGACCGCACATGTTCGAAGGCCTGAGCGAAAAGCTCTCCGGCATATTCGACGCGCTGACCAAGCGCGGCGTGCTGAGCGATGACGACGTCAATGCGGCGCTGCGCGAAGTGCGCCGTGCTTTGCTTGAGGCCGATGTCGCGCTCGATGTCGTGCGTTCCTTCACCGACAAAGTGCGCGACCGCGCAGTCGGCGCCAATGTCGTGAAATCCGTCACGCCCGGCCAGATGGTCATCAAAATCGTCAATGACGTTTTGATCGAGACGCTGGGTGCGGATGCCGATCCGATCAATCTCGATGCCGCCCCGCCCGTCGCGATCATGATGGTCGGTCTGCAGGGCGCAGGTAAAACCACCACCGCCGCCAAAATTGCCAAGCGCCTGCGCGATCGCGAAAAGCGCAAAGTGCTGATGGCCTCGCTCGACGTGAAGCGCCCGGCTGCGCAAGAGCAATTGGCCGTGCTCGGTCGCCAGATCGGCATCGACACTTTGCCGATTGTTGCAGGCCAGACGCCCGTGCAGATTGCGCGGCGTGCAGAAGAAGCTGCGCGCCTGCAGGGTTTCGATGTCGTCATTCTCGACACGGCTGGCCGCACACATATTGACGAGCCGCTGATGGCGGAAATGGCGGAGATCAAAGCCTCCACCAATCCGCATGAAATTCTGCTGGTGGCCGATTCGCTCACCGGTCAGGACGCGGTCAATCTCGCCAAGAATTTTAACGAGCGCGTCGGCATTACCGGCATTGTGCTCACGCGTGTCGATGGCGATGGGCGTGGTGGCGCAGCGCTCTCCATGCGCGCTGTCACCGGCAAGCCGATCAAGCTGATCGGTACGGGCGAAAAGGTTGACGATCTCGACGAGTTTCATCCCCAGCGCATTGCCAATCGCATTCTGGGCATGGGCGATATTGTCTCGCTGGTAGAAAAAGCCGCGCAGTCGATCGATGCCGAAAAAGCCCAGCGCATTGCCGAGAAAATGCGCAAGGGCAAGTTCGATCTGGAGGATCTCTCCGAACAGCTTGCGCAGGTCGAAAAGATCGGCGGCATTGGCGGGATCATGGGCATGCTGCCCGGCATGGCGAAGATGAAAGATCAGCTCGCTGCCGCCAATCTGGATGAGCGCGTCATCAAACGCCAGCGCGCGATCATTTCATCCATGACGCGCGAAGAGCGCCGCAATCCCGATGTTCTGAAAGCCTCGCGCAAGAAGCGCATTGCGGCGGGCGCGGGCGCCAAGGTCGAAGAGATCAATCGCCTGCTGAAACAGCATCGGCAAATGGCCGATATGATGAAAGCCATGGGCGGCGCCAACAAGCGCGGGCCGATGGGCAAGATGGCGCAAATGTTCGGTCTGGGCGGCGGCATGCCGAGCCCCGAACAAATTGCCGAAATGCAAAAGCAGATGGGCGCAGGTGGCATGCCCGGCATGCCGAAACTGCCCGATGCGCCGCCGCCCGGCGCTTTCGGTCCCAAGCCCGGCATGCCCGGACTTCCGGGCCTTGGCAATAAATTGCCCGGCCTGCCGGGTCTTGGAGGTTTCAATCCGTTCGGGAAGAAGAAGTGATCCCGATGGAGATGAAGGTGAACATGTTCGAAGTGTTCAAGAGCGTGAAGGCGCAATTGGATTCCGCGAACATTTACTACGACACGAAAGCGTATCGCGACGATGCGTTTTCGTTCCTTGTGCATGTGCCCGGTGAATATTGGGAGATCGATGTGCGCGAGGACGGTTCGGTGGATGTCGAAGTCTTCAAGTCTGAAGGCATGCGCAAAGATCCCTGGGCTGCGATCGAACAATTGGTCGATGACCATAGAGACTGAAGACGAAGATCAAATCGAAAGGAAGAAAGCATGTCCCTGAAAATCCGTCTGTCGCGCGGTGGCGCGAAAAAGCGCCCCTTCTACCGCGTCGTCGTTGCCGATGCGCGCATGCCGCGCGATGGCCGTTTCATCGAGAAGATCGGCACATTCGATCCGCTCAAGGCCAAGGATGATGCCTCGCGCCTCGTGCTCGATGTCGAAAAGGCCAAGGCCTGGATGGCCAAGGGCGCGCAGCCGACCGATCGCGTCGCTCGCCTGCTCGACACTTTGGGTGCGATGAAGCGCGATACGCGCAACAATCCGGAAAAGGCCCAGCCGAAGAAGAAGGCTCAGGAGCGCGCCGCCGCTGCCGCTGCTGCCGCCGCCGCTGCAGCAGAAGCCCCTGCTGCGGAATAATCTTCGCTCGTCATTGCGAGCGTGAGCGAAGCAATCCAGAGGCCTCAGGTAGGGCCGATGGATTGCTTCGTCGTTTAGCCCCTTGAAATGACGATCGATGGGATGAAAATATGGCTCAGTCTCGTATTCTCGTCGGTGTTTTCGGTGCGCCGCATGGCGTGCGCGGCGAGTTGCGGCTGAAGTCTTTCACCGCCGATCCGATGGCGATTGCCGATTATCCTCGTCTCACGGATGAGAGCGGCAAGCGCGCGTTCAAAATTGTCGCTGCGCGCCCCATCAAGGACGACATGCTGATTGTGCGCGTCGATGGCGTGAGTGATCGCAATGCTGCTGAAAAACTCACCAATATTTCTTTGTCCATCGCGCGCGAAGATTTGCCGCCCGCCGATGAGGAAGAATTCTACTATGCCGATCTCATCGGCCTGCGTGCGGAAACGCGCGAGGGTCTTTTGATCGGCAAGATCGCTGCCGTGCAGAATTTCGGCGCTGGCGACATTCTGGATGTGCGCCCCGATGTGGGTGAAAATCTTCTGCTCCCCTTCACGAAGAAAATCGTACCCGTCGTCGATCTGGCAGGCGGACGTGTGATTGTCGAATTGCCGGCAGAAATTGTCGTGCGCGAGGAAGAAGCGGGAGAGGGCTGATGTGGTCGGCGACGATCTTCACGCTCTATCCAGAAATGTTTCCAGGACCGCTGGCTGTTTCCTTGTCGGGCGATGCGCTGGCCCGCGAAATCTGGTCGCTCGAGACGCGCAACATTCGCGAATATGGCATCGGCCGCCATCGCGCCGTTGACGATACGCCCGCGGGCGGCGGGCCCGGCATGGTCATTCGCGCCGATGTTCTGGCCCAGGCGCTCGATGCCGGGCTGGCGGCCGATGATCCGCGCCCGCGCCTCCTCATGAGCCCGCGTGGACGCCCGCTGACGCAGACGCGTGTGCGCGAATTGGCGAGCGGCCCCGGCGCCGTTCTCATCTGCGGCCGGTTCGAAGGCGTCGACGAGCGCGTGATCGAAGGGCGCGGTCTCGAAGAGGTCTCGATCGGCGATTACATTCTGTCGGGCGGCGAAATGGCCTCGCTCGTCGTCCTCGATGCCTGCGTTCGCCTCCTGCCGGGCGTGATGGGCAAGCAGGAATCAGGCGCTGATGAGAGTTTTGAGGGCGGCCTGCTCGAATATCCCCATTACACCCGCCCGCGCGAATGGGAGGGGCGTGCCATACCCGATGTGCTTCTGTCGGGCGATCACGCCAAAATTGCCAAATGGCGGCGCGAGGAGGCCGAACGGCTGACCCGCCAGCGCCGGCCGGATCTGCTTCGCTGAGGCGGCTACAAGCCCCTGAAAGATAAGATGTTTGCCTTGCATGGTGAATGGCGCATTAACCCTGCGGGCAAAACAGGGTTAGCATTTGGTTGATCGGCCACCTTGAGTCGACAAGGCGATCAAAGGCGTGTAGAAGCGCGGCTCCAATCAAAACAGCGTTCCGAAACGCTCGCCCATGAGGCGAAACGGAGACTACACAAATGAACATTATTCAGCAGCTCGAGGCCGAGCAGGCCGCCAAACTTGCCGCCGCGCGTCCCATTCCGGAATTCCAGCCCGGCGATACTGTCATCGTCAATGTGAAGGTGAAGGAAGGCGAGCGCTCGCGCGTTCAGGCCTATGAAGGCGTCTGCATTGCGCGCAATGGCGGCGGTCTCAATGAGAGCTTCACCGTTCGCAAGATTTCCTATGGCGAAGGCGTCGAGCGCGTCTTCCCGATCCATTCGCCGAACATCGATTCGATCAAGGTCGTGCGTCGCGGTAAAGTGCGTCGCGCCAAGCTCTATTACCTGCGTGATCGTCGCGGCAAGTCGGCGCGTATCGCCGAGCGTCAGGATTATTCGGAAAAGACCAAGTCCTGATTTCTTCCGGTATCCGGAAATAAAAAAAGCGCGGCGAGAGCCGCGCTTTTTCTTTTTCAGCGGATGCTTGTTTCAGAGTGTCGAATTCCACATGGTCGGCACAAGGCGGAAATTGTTTGCGCCATCTTTCTCGACATATCCGAGTGCGGGGAAGGGGAAGTGGAATCCGCCCACCAGCACTTTGTCCGCAGAGGCGCGATCATAGAGGCGACGGCGCGTTTCCTCGGCGCGTGCAGCATCCATGTCGAACATCACATGCCAGCCAGGATTGCGCAGGAAGAGCGAGGGAATGTTTG
>CANHAW010000154.1 GCA_947458675.1 Beijerinckiaceae bacterium | reverse complement strand
GCGTGATTGGGAGCAGGCCCGCCACCTGCCGGACAGTTTCTCCCGCGCCTTCCTGCGTGTCATCGCCAAAGACCCACTCTATGTGGCGCAAGCCCTGCAGCCAGAGCCCGCCACCTCCCCTTGACCCGCGCGCCCTGAGGCTTCATTGAAAGGCCCGATCCTGCTGCCCCTCGGGGTGGCCCTCCGACAAGACGGATGAAACCGCGATGGACAAGTTCACGAGCCTCACTGGCGTCGCCGCCCCGCTGCCGATCACCAATATCGACACGGATATGATCATCCCGAAGCAATATCTGAAGACCATTGCGCGCACGGGTCTGGGCTCGGGTCTCTTTTCGGAATTGCGCTTCAATGAGGACGGTTCGGAAAATCCCGATTTCGTGCTCAACAAGCCCGCCTATCGCAAGGCGCAGATCCTCGTGGCGGAAGATAATTTCGGCTGCGGCTCGTCGCGTGAACATGCCCCCTGGGCTTTGCTGGATTACGGCATTCGCTGCGTCATCTCGACCAGCTTCGCCGATATTTTTTACAACAATTGCTTCCAGAACGGCATTCTGCCGGCCATTGTCTCGCCGGAAGATCTGCGCAAGCTGATGGATGATGCCTCGCGGGGCTCCAATGCCACGCTGACGGTCGATCTCGCCAAGCAGGAAATCACCGGCCCCGATGGCGGCAAGGTGACGTTCCAGATCGATGAATTCCGCAAGCATTGCCTGCTCAACGGTCTCGATTCCATCGGCCTCACCATGGTCAAGGAACCGAAGATCAAATCCTTCGAGGACCAGCTCGCCAAGCGCGCTTGGGCCTGATCGAAAATCCTGCGCGGCGCAGATGGGCGTCGCGCAGTCTAACGAGAGCGTGATTCACTTCGCAGGTCTTGCGCGCTAGGCTCGCCTCATGAGCCGAATCATCATTCCGACCTGTCTCGCGCTGGTTTTTCTGTCCCAGCCCGCCGCAGCGCAATTTGAAACCTGTGTCGCTGGCATTCGCGCGCAGGCCATCGAGCAGGGCATTCCTGCTGCCACATTCGATCGTGTCATGCGGGGCGTCACGCCCGATCCCAAAATCATCGAATTGTCCGAAGCGCAGCCCGAATTTGTGACGCCCATCTGGGATTATCTCGCGACCCTGGTCGATGATGAGAAAATCGCTGAAGGCCGGGCGCTTTTGAAAAAACACGAATCCGTCTTGCGCGCGGCTGAGGCCCGTCACGGTGTGGATCGCCATACGATTCTGTCTGTCTGGGGCGTTGAGAGCGATTATGGCAAGATCGGCGGGCGCTGGTCATTGCCGCAATCTTTATCGACTCTTGCCTGCACGGCGCCGCGTCGGCGCGATTATTTCCGCGGTGAATTAATGGCGGCGCTCAAAATTGTTGCGCGCGGCGATCTGGCGCCGGAAAAATTGCGCGGTTCATGGGCGGGCGCTTTCGGCCATACGCAATTCATGCCCTCCACTTATTTGCGCCTTGCTGTCGATGGCGATGGCGATGGGCGGCGCGATCTCGTCGATTCCATTCCCGATGCGCTGTTTTCGACCGCGCATTTTCTCGAAAAGGCCGGATGGCAGACAGGCGCTGTCTGGGGCTATGAAGTGCGCATTCCGCGCAATTATTCCGGCCCCTCTGGCCGACGCGAGAAAAAGCCGCTCGAGTTCTGGGCCAAAGCCGGAGTGACGCGGATCGATGGCGGCGCCCTGTCCGGTCCTGGTCCGGCGGGGCTCGTTTTGGCTGCCGGTGCGGACGGCCCGGCCTTTCTCGTTTTCAAAAATTACGATGCGGCCTTTGCCTATAATGGCGCGACATCCTATGCGCTCGCCATTTCCTTGCTGGCGGATCGGCTGAAGGGCCAGCCCGGCCTGCGGACCCCCTGGCCGACCGACGATCCGGGCCTGTCTCGTGCTCAGCGACGCGAATTGCAGGTTCTGTTACTCAAGCGCGGTTACGATATCGGCGAGGCCGATGGGGCGATCGGAGCCAAAACGCGCGCCGCCATTGCCGACCTTCAGCGTCGCAATGGCCTTTCGCAGGATGGTCGTCCCGGTCAACGGATTTTGAAATTGCTGCGCGGCGGCTGATGCGACTTTCACCCCGATGTGACTCGCCGCATCCGGCCAATGCCCATATTCAATGTCCCGACAAGCGGGGATATGAGGAGCAGGCATGTTTGCGAGGAGCCTGACATGGGGAGCCATTGCGGTCTTGACCGCCTGGATCGGCCATGCCGCGCCCGCATCTGCTGCCGAGCGTCCCGCCGTCGTTGAGCTTTTTACCAGCCAGGGCTGCTCTTCCTGTCCGCCGGCCGACCTGCTGATGGGGCAATTGGCGCGGGAGCGCCGTGATCTGATCATTTTGTCATTCCCAGTGGACATTTGGGATTACACTGGCTGGAAAGACACGCTCGCCAAGTCCGAGTTCACCGCCCGGCAGCGGCATTATTCGCATAGCCGTGGCGACCATCAGGTCTATACGCCCCAGGTCGTGATCGATGGAATCGCCCATGGCGTGGGCAGCGATCGCCAGCAATTATTGTCGCTCGTCGATGAAATGGGTGCGGCGCGCAAGATGCAGGGCGCAGAGCTCACGCTTGCCGAGCGCGATGGAATGGTTGTTGTCGAGCTTGGTGAGGGTTCGGGCGATCTCGGTCGTGGCGCTGGTGTCTGGCTGTTGCGTGTCGCTTCCAGCCGAACCATTGCCATAGGTCGTGGCGAGAACAGCGGTCGACAGGTGACCTATACCAATGTTGTGCGCTCAGTGACGCGCATGGGTCATTGGACTGGCGCGCCGGCGCGTTTTGAAATGCCGCTTCCAGAAGCGCGCGGTGAGGATTCGGACGGCTATATTGTGATCGTTCAGAAGAGCTGGGGCGACAATCTCGGCCCGATTCTGGCGGCCGGGCGCAGCCCCAATCTCTGACACTCAATCGGCTTCGACAACGCCATTGGCTTCCAGCGCGCGGCGCAGCCGCGTGAAGGCGAGGCGAATGCGCGATTTCACCGTGCCGAGCGGAAGTCCAGTCTTTTCGGCTATTTCCGAATGCGACAGGCTGTCGAAGAAAGCCAGACGGACAAGCGCAAGCTGCTCTGGCGGGAGATGATTCATTGCATTGCGCAAAATGTCGTCGCGCATTTGCGTGTCCAGCATGCGATCGGCATCGACGCCTGACTCATCAGGAATATCGAGCGCAAAATCGTCTGGATCAACAAATTCGACGCGGTCGCGTCGCAGCAGATCGATCCGTCGGTTGCGCGCAATGCGATAGAGCCAGGTTGCCAGCGAAGATTTGGATGGCTCAAACAAATGCGCCTTGCGCCAGAGCGAAACCATAACGTCTTGCGTAATTTCTTCGGCCGCAGCGCGGTCGCATCCCAATCTGAAAAGATAGGCATTGATGCGCGGGCCATAATAATCGAACAGGCGCGTGAACGCTTCGCGGTCGCGCGATGCGGCGACCGCAGCGACAAGCGCAGCATGTTCGATGGCGATAAGCGACATTCTGAAATCGGTTCTCTTCAGAGCAAAACCGACGCGAGCCCGAAGGATCGAACCGGCAGATCGTCCCGCCCGAAGGGGCGGTTCCATCCAGGAAGATGATCGAGGTGGCGAGCCGGCCAGCTGGCCAGCAGGTTTACACATCTCTCTGTCAACCTGACTGGACAGTAGGGGATTGTTGCACGTCCTGACAGCTTTGCGAACCCGCTATTATAATTTTTAAGCGATGCCTCGGGCGGGGGTCTCCGCAAGCCCGGCCGTTGGTTGTATGATTCAGACATGATTCGCCAATCCGCTTCCCCGCTCTCGCGGTCCTGTGCCCGCCTTGCCCTTGCCGCCGCTCTTACGGCGGGCCTGTCCTCTGTGCTTCATGCCCAGGAGCGCCGCCCGGCTACCGGGCAGCCGACCAGGGCCCAGCAGCCGGCCCAGCCGACCGCCGAGCCGCCAAAACCCGTCCTTGTGGCCAATGTCGGGGATTGGAGCGTCTATGTGGCGACCAATGGGCGCGATCGGCAATGCTATGCGCTCGCCCAGCCGAAAGACCGGGCGCCGAGCAATTTGAAGCGCGATCCGGCCTATCTGTTCATTTCGAGTCGCCCGGCTGAAAAGGTCCGCCACGAAATCTCGATCATCATGGGTTTCGATGTGAAGGCGGATAATAAGGCTCCGCCCGAGGCGCAGATCGGCAGCGATAAATTCGTTTTTTCTTCGCAAGGGTCCCATTTGTGGCTGCGCGACACCAACCGGGCGGGCGCCATTGTGGATTCCCTGCGCAAGGGCCAGCGCCTCACGGTGAAGGCCACGTCGCTGCGCGGCAATCTGACGACCGACACCTATTCGCTGACCGGTCTGGCCGGCGCGCTTGATCGCGTGCAGAAGGAATGCCCCTGATTGCTGCGCACAAAACGTGCAGCAAAAGGCCTGACCTAAGCCCATCGTATCTCGACCAAAGTGTGATCGCCCGCTTCTTGTTCACGGGCGACGTATCGGCATAATGCGCCGCACAATTCATGTGCAGGGTTCCGCTTGCCGATATGGCGGCTGTGCGCGTCTCCGGGGAGAGAGATATGTCTGAGAAAATTTACGCCGTTTCCGAAGACTGGGCACGGCGCGCCTTCATCGACGACGCGAAATACAAGCAAATGTATGCGCAGTCGGTTCAGACTCCGGAGGCTTTCTGGGGCGAACAGGGCAAGCGCATCGATTGGTTCAAGCCTTACACAAAGGTCAAGAACACCAGCTACGATCCGCATAACGTTTCGATCAAATGGTACGAGGATGGCGTCACCAATGTCGCCTATAATTGCATCGATCGTCATCTGGAGAAGCGTGGCAACCAGACCGCCATCATTTGGGAAGGCGACGACCCGAATGAATCCAAGCACATCACCTATCGCGAATTGCACGAACATGTCGGCAGATTTGCCAATGTGCTGAAGAAGCACGGTGTCGCCAAAGGCGACACGGTGACGATCTATATGCCGATGATCCCCGAGGCAGCCTATGCCATGCTCGCCTGCGCGCGCGTCGGCGCGGTCCATTCGATCGTCTTCGGCGGCTTCTCGCCCGATTCTTTGGCTGGCCGCATCGAAGGCTGCAAGTCGAAAGTCGTCATCACGGCGGATGAGGGATTGCGTGGCGGCCGCAAGGTCGCCTTGAAAGCCAATGCCGATGAAGCGGCGAAAAAGGCCGGCGGCATCGTCACATCGATGATCGTCGTCAAGCGCACCGGCGGCAAGATCGACATGCAGGCTGGCCGCGACTTCTGGTATGAGGACGAGGCAGCAAGCGTTTCAGCCGATTGTCCGCCCGCACAGATGAATGCGGAAGATCCGCTGTTCATTCTCTATACGTCAGGCTCGACCGGCGCGCCGAAGGGCGTCGTGCATACGACCGGCGGCTATCTCGTCTATGCCTCGATGACGCATCAATATGTCTTCGATTATCACGAGGGAGATATTTACTGGTGCACGGCGGATGTGGGCTGGGTCACGGGCCACAGCTATATCGTCTATGGCCCGCTCGCCAATGGCGCGACGACGCTGATGTTCGAAGGCGTGCCGAATTATCCGTCCATGTCGCGCTTCTGGGATGTGATCGACAAGCACAAGGTCAATATTTTCTACACCGCGCCCACCGCCATTCGTTCGCTCATGGGCGCTGGCGAAGAAGCGGTGAAAAAGACCTCGCGCGCCAGCCTGCGCCTTCTGGGTTCGGTCGGCGAGCCGATCAATCCGGAAGCCTGGG
>CANHAW010000153.1 GCA_947458675.1 Beijerinckiaceae bacterium | reverse complement strand
GACATTCTTGTTTCCTCCCGAATTCAAACTCACAGCGATGCTTAAGAAAACGGGAGCGAAAGTCAAAGCCCCTCCCCCTCGAACAGCGCCAATTGCGGCGGAATGGGTGATGCTGGACGCGCATGAATCAGCGGGTTCCAGTCCCGCGTCATGATGAAGGGACGCGCCCATCGCAAGCCCCGCGTCAGCCGCGCCACATCGGCCAGTCGCAAGGCCTTCCCGCGGCGGCCTTTCAAAATGCGATCCACGCTTTTCTCGCCCAGCCCCGGCACGCTGAGGAGAAGTTTGCGCGGCGCGCGATTGATATCGACAGGAAAGACCATCTGCCCTTTGAGCTTGTGCGACATGAACCAGCCCTGCTTTCCCGCTCATTTCTGTTCATGTTTTGTTCTAGTCTGAAACGGGCCAAAAGTCAAGGTCACGTTGGCCAGACAAGCGGCCTCTTCGCAATGGCGAGCCAATCAGCCGGTCAGCGCATCGCGCCTGTAGAGCTGGGGAAAACGGCGGGCGCAGATGACGGCCACGAGAATCGTGCCGAGCCCACCGGCAACGACGGCCGGCACGGGGCCGATGAGAGCCGCCACAGCGCCGGATTCGAATTCGCCGAGTTCGTTGGAAGCGCCGACGAAAACCATATTCACGGCAGCAACGCGCCCGCGCATTTCATCGGGCGTTTCGATCTGGATCAGCGATGAGCGAATGAAGACGCTGATCATATCGGCGGCGCCCAGCACGAAGAGAAATCCAAGCGCCACGTAAAAATTGGTGGAGAGACCAAAGCCGATCGTGGCTATGCCAAACAAGGCCACTGTCTGAAACAGGCGCAGGCCGGCGCGACGGCGCAGCGGATAATGCGCGAGCGCAATCGACATGACCAAAGCACCCACTGCAGGCGCGCTGCGCAACAGGCCGAGACCAAAAGGATCGACGAGAAAAATATCCGCCGCGAAAATCGGCAGCAGCGCTGTTGCGCCTCCCAGCAGAACGGCGAAGAGATCGAGCGTGATCGCCCCCAGCAGGATCGGCTTGGAGAAAATGAAAGACAGTCCGGCCGTCATATAGGCGAGGCTGAATTTATCCGGCCTGTCGGTCACGCCGCGACGACGCAGGATCAGATAACCGACAAGGCCGGTACAAAAGCAAAAAGCTGTCGCGCCGAAAACAAAAGTTCCGCCGAATGCAAATAGCAGCCCGCCAATGGCAGGCCCGCCGATTGTAGCGGTCTGATAGGCGGCCGAACTCAAGGCTATGGCATTGCCGAGATGTTGCGGCGGCACAAGGCTCGGCACGATGGCCTGACTCGATGCGCCCGAAAAGGCCCGCGCAATACCGAAGATGACGATCACGGCATAAAGCAGCGGCACACTCAAATGCCCGCTCACAGATGCAACGAAAAGACCGATCGCAGCCGAGGCGGACAGAAGGTTGCATGCAACCAGCACATGTTTGCGGTCATACATGTCGGCAATCTGGCCTGCCGGCAGTGCCAGCAAAATATTCGGCACGAAAATGCAAAGACCGACAAGGCCCAGCGCAAAAGCGCTCCCGGTCATCTGATAAATCAGCCAGCCGATGGCGACATCGACCATTCTGACGGCGAGCGCATTAAATGTGCGCGCGATGTAGAAGGCGGTGAAATCGCGGTAGCGGAAAGCGGCGAAACCGCCATATTGGGACAAGAGGCACCGGTGGAACAGGCACGCTCGGCTCAGAGCGCAGGAGGAAAACAAACTCCTCCGAGGCGGGGTCGCCTGTCAATCCATCCTATTTCAGCGCCCGCCCAAAAGCTCCAAGTGCCGCAAGGATCCGGCCTTCGAGTTTTTCAACAAAACGCGTCATTTCGCCTTCGGGCGCATGAGCATGATGGGCAGCGGGAACAACTTCATAAAGTGTGCGCGTCAGCGCCGGCCGGTCGATCTTGCGTCCGACCAATTTGCCTGAACGCAATTCTTCGGCTGCCAGCGAATAGGGCATGATGCTCGCCCCCACGCCGCGTGCAATCAGCGACTTCATCGAATTGATCGAATGAACCTCGAAGGCGATCCGCAATTTGAGCGACAGGCGCTTGGCCTCCTGCTCGACAATGGAACGAATGAGCCCGCGCTCGCCGCCAATGACAAGTTCTGTTTCCAGCGCTTCGGCAAAAGAAATGGTCGGCTCTGCGGAAGCATTTTCCGGCGCCGTCACAAAGAGAAAATCTTCCTCGAGCAAAGCCTTTCGCTCAAAGCCGGTGCGCGGTCCGATATTATAGGCCAGGATGACATCGAGCTGCTCGCGCTCCAGAGCCTCAGCCAGAACGACGGAGCGCTCTTCCGACAGGCTGAGAACGACATTGGGCATTTCGCGGCGCGCCTCGAGCAGGACATCGGCGCCAATCAGCAGCATGATGGACGGCGAGAGGCCAAGCACGATCGAGTCTTTTTTCGCCAGACCAATCGATTGCACTTCGCGCCTGATATCATCGACATCGCGCAGCAATGTCTTGGCGCGCTCATAAAGACGACGGCCTGCTTCTGTCGGGGAGACGCCGCGCGAATGGCGAATGACAAGAGCAACATTCAGCTCTTTTTCCAGCGCACGAATCTGCGCACCCAGCGCCGGCTGCGCCAGATTGAGCTGCTCTGCCGCTGCCGTCATATTGCCGGCTTCGACCACGCGCAGAAAATAGGTGAGCTGCCTGAGATTGATGTGCCCCTCCCCGCCATGCGGAACGGCGCGATCCTACACGCGGCGGCCTGAAAAGAAAAAGGCGGCCTGAGGCCGCCTTTCAAGTCGAGAGCCGTTAATCGGCTTCTGATTACGAGCCGGGCTTTTCGCCGGTACACCGCACCCCAGGTCAGCCTGCAGTGTAATTCCCGTATTTTATAAGGTTTGCCTTCTGCTTCTCGTTGCGCGGAGGAAGCTTGAAGATACGGGCCGCCGTGCCGCCGAGAATATTGTGCTTGGCCTTCTCGGACAGGAACGGCAGATCGTAAATCGTGCTGGGCAGATCGAAATCCCAGTGCGGATAATCGGATGCATACATGAGCTGCGTTTCCGCATTGATCATGCGGAACGTGCATTCGAGCGCTTCCATATCCTGTATTTCCATCGGCTGCGTCGAATAGAACATGTCGCGCATATAATCCGACGGCTTCTTCTTCAGCAGCGGGGCTTCCGACGGACGCATCATATATTCGTGGTCGAGACGCTGCATGAGGAAGGGCACCCAGGCGAGGCCGGATTCGATCCAGATCACAGGCAGCTTGGGGAAGCGTTCGCCCATGCCGTTGATGACCCAGTTCGTGCAGTGCAGGATGTTGTAGAAAGAGAAGCCCAAAGCATGCACGCTGATGAAGCGGTTGCAGCCACGGAACACAGGCTCGCCCCAGTTCGGACCCGAATGGAAGGCCAGCGACAGGCCGCGCTCTTCAATCGCGCGATAGACTTTCATCAGCGCATTGTCGTGCACGGGAAGCGTGCGCACGGTCGTCACCATAAAGCCGGTCACGCCCTTGCAGCCGCCGAATGTTTCGACCTGACGCAAGGATGCATCGGGATCGGACAAAGGCAAAGCGAGCTGCGTGTAGAAGCGGCCGTGGTTTTCCGGCAGAACGCGCTCGGTGAGCCAACGATTGTAGGCCCAGCAGAGTTCGACTTCCATTTCCTTCTGCGGATGCAGGCCGACATTGAGCATGCCGGTGGGGAAGAGGCAGGAATAATCGACGCCCATGGCGTCCATCCAGCGCTCGCCGAGCTGCACATCGCGCAGCTTGCCGGGCTCGGTCTTTTCCGTCATGCGAAGCGGATAGCGTGTGACGCGACCGCCCATGTCCTGATAGCCAACCTGGCCGGGGACGATGGAATGACGGCCCTTGGCGCGGCCTGACATGGTCAGCTGGCGCAGAACGTCATTTTCCATATAGGGGAGAATTTCGCCGAAATTCTCATTCTCGTAATGATGCGCATCGCAATCGACGATGAGCATATCTTCATATTTGCGCTCGCGCGCCTGTTCGGCGGCATGGGCGAGGAGCTTCGACGTATTGAGCTCTTCGACGGTGACGCGACGTCCACGGTCAGCAATGAGATCCATTGTACCCTCCATTCCGTGCGGTCAGGCGGAGCGCTATCGGCCCGTCCAGCTCTGCCACATTCCGAGTTCGAAAACCTGCAAATCGGCGGCCTTCAGCAGCCCGCCGCAAAGTGTGAGTACATCCGTGCCAGAGACGGCCTGCGGACCGGCGAGCGCGGGATAAGTCTGCCCCGCTTCGACATTGGCGCCATAGGCCTTGGCGAGCGCAGCAAGGATCACCTGCATGGCCTGCGGATCGATGGCGTCGAGCTTGCCATTCAGCGTGGCAAGCTCGATGTCGCGCGCCAGAGACAGCGCGCGATCTGTGATGGATGAAGGCGCCGCGCTCTCAGGCGACGACATAGATGTCGTCTCCCTTTTGCACCACTTCGTAGCGCTTCAATTTCAGCTTGCGGTCCGAGATGCACTCGCCCGTCTTCATGTCATATTCGTAGCCGTGCCAGGGGCAGACGAAATTGAGATCTTTTTCCGAGAAATAGAGACCCATGGAGGTCTTGTCCTCGCGCAGATGCTCTTCGACCTTGGCGATGATCAGGCCCTCGCAGGCCGGGCCGCCCTGATGCAGGCAATAATTGCTATAGGCGAAGAACTCGCCCTCATGACGGAAAACGCCGATCTCGGCTTTGCCGACCTTGACGATCTGGCGGCTGCCGTCGACGAATTCGGACAAACGACCCACGAATTGTTCTGCCATGGCCCGTATTCCCTCCCTCGGACAATCAGGTCGCTTCTGAATGGCGGAGGGGAATTTGAGGCCCCACCCAAAGCCCTTCGCGACTTCGATGAGATAAGACTAGCCGGTCTCGATCCAGCCTGTCCAAAACATTTCGCTTGATTCAGGCCAAAGTTTTTCTTTGGTCAGGGCTGAGCTGAGGCTGTCCGCACAGCAAGATCAAGCAGCGGTCCGGGCTCGCGCAAACCCTCCAGAAGACTGAAATGATTACAGTTTTCTGGATAAAGAGGGGTCGCTGCACCCCATAGGCTGGCCATGTCCGCCGACTGGCGCTTGAATTCATCGGTTTCCAGCGCCCCGACAGCCAGGCCTATCTTGACCTTGGGCGGCGGGCTGAAGGCTGGCGAGAGCACCCGCCAATTTCGCGAATCGAGGCCGATGACCCGACCCATGGGCAGGTGGAACAAAGGCTCGAGATCGAACACGCCCGAGAGCAACAGAGCGGAGGCGATGGCCGGACCATGCGGATCTATGGCCGCCATGGCGGCCAGATGCGCCCCGGCACTATGGCCGGCCAGATGAATCTGCGCGGGATCGAAGCCGAGCGCAGCGGCATGTTTGATCAGAAATTGCAGCGCATGGCGCATCTGCACGACGATTTCGGCAAGCGAGGCCTCGGGCGCAAGACCATAATCGAGATTGGCGACAGCAAAGCCGTTGCGCAACATGCCTTCGGCAAATTGTCCGTGCTGATCCTTGGTGCAGGCCTGCCAATAGCCGCCATGCATGAAAACCCAGAGCGGCGCATTGCGCCTTTGTGCCGGATAGAAATCGAGCACCTCGTCGCGCGTCGGCCCATAGCGCAGATCGAGGCCCGTTTGATCGGCGCGAAAGGCTGCGCCCTCTTCATTCCATTTGGCGAAGACGGCGCGCATATCGGCTTGCAGACGCGGCGAATAGGCACGCGCCAGTTCCGGCATGTTCATGCCGCGCCAGATGGTCGGCGTGTCACGTGCAGGCTGAACATCGGCCTGCGCCTCAAGCATGAGG
>CANHAW010000152.1 GCA_947458675.1 Beijerinckiaceae bacterium | reverse complement strand
TCGTAGTAGAAACCAGTGACAAATACATGCTCGTCAGGGTAAACGTGAAAAAATCCATCGTATAATCGGGCGCATTTCGTCGCCAATTGGTAGATTTCCTTGTTAAATCCGATCTCCCTGTCGCCGCCGTTGAATTTTTTGTCCTTGAGCATTCGCGTGTCTATGACGAGGCAATGAAAATGAGCGCCGTGGCAGCTGGGATCTTCAAAAAACACATCGACGACACGCTTGTAGGAATTGGCTTTTTGTCGGGAAATCTTGGTCCATTTCAGTTCGCCTGCGGGTAACTCGGGCAGACGCGCGGCCGCGAATGCGGCCGTTGCAGCCTGTGAATGCACAAGCGGGATGGCAATCGCACCCAAGAGAAGAAAGCGGTGTTTTGTCTGGCTGCTTTCATCAATGTAGATTTCACGAACCAAGGCCTCATCCAGAGGCACCCTTTGGTTTGTCAGCTTCAATGTCATCGTCAAACAATCAAGTAAGTCACAATCAGGCGAGGATACTCAATTTGGGAGACTTGTCGATCACCTGCCGCGAACTCGAGATCAGATGCGTGCCGGAAGGACTTGCGGTAAAGATTTTCTCGCGGCCGCACCCATAAAAAAAGCCCGGCGCAGAGCCGGGCTTTTCGCTTTTCTGCGGCGCTCTTATTCGCCGACGATTTTCTGCATGCGCTCGATCACTTTCGGATCGACATTCACCGCCTCGGCGACGATCCGCGCCAGCGATGCGCCATCGAGCGGCTCGAAATCGAAATTGCCCTTCTTGATCTCGGCGAGGAATTCCGGATCTTTCATCGTGGCATCGAAAGCGCGGCGCAGCACCTGGGTGCGATCGGCCGAAATGCCGGGCGGTCCCAGAATGAAGCGGCCGATATCGGCGCTCGAGACTGCGAAGGCGAACAATTTGCGATCGTCTTCATTGGTGGCGAATTCGACCAGCGCCGGCACGTCTGGCAGGTCAGGTGTGCGCTTGGCGACATATTGCACGAACATGACGGCGCGCTTGTCGGTGATCCAGTTCATGCGCGTCGACTTCATCGTGTTCCACGATGTCAAAGCGCCCTCGACTTCGCCGCGCTCGGTGGCGAGCAGTCCGTCGGTGGAGCCGGGGAAGCCGCGGATGATTTTGAACTTGGTGCCCGCGATCTCGTTCATCAGCCTCGGATAAGTGTCGGAGGGCGAGCCCGGTCCGGTGCTGGCGACGGGCACTTCGATCTCGCGCGCGCCGGCCAGCGTATGGCCCTTGGTGCGGGTGGAGACGATCTGCACTTCGATATTCGAGGTGATGCGGCCGATCCAGGTGAATTCGGCGGCCTTGAATTGCACGCCCTTGGATTTCAGCGCCTCATCGATGGCGACGGTCTGCGAAACGGCGCCCAGTGCCGTGCCATCCTTGGGGGCGGCGCGATAGAGCCAGTTCGAGGCGGTGAAGGAGCCCGCGCCCGGCATGTTGGAGGCGATCATATTGGGCTGGCCGGGAAGGTGGCGGCCCATATGGCGGCTGACCATGCGGCCGAACAGATCGTAAGTGCCGCCCGGCGAGAAGCCGATATAGATGGTGAGCGTCTTGCCGCGGAACATGTCCTCGGGATTTTCCGCCTGCGCCAGTGCCGGGGCCGAAAAAGCGATACCCGCGGCCGCGAGAAGGGGAATGGCAGCTCTCATTTGAAATTCCTCCCATAAACGTGGCGACACACTGGTTCCGCCCGTTTTCATTTGCAAGGGTTTTGGGGGGCTTGTCCGTTCACAGCTTGGCAAGCAAAGGGGGCTTTCGCGGCGGCTTTGCCTTGATCTGGCCGTTTTGAGGGTTAGAAGCTAGTCTGTGACACCGATTCAGGCCGAGGTTTCCCATGCTGAAGAACACCGCCACCCTTGCCGTCGCCGGCGCGCTTGCCCTCAGCCTTGGCGGCTGCGCCTCCACCGGCCCGGCGGCGCCCACGGTCTCCGTCATGCCTGCCAAGGGCAAGTCCTATGAAACATTCATGCGCGACGATGATTTCTGCCAGATGAATGCGCAGCGCATGGTCGGCTATGAATCGCCGGGCGCCGCGTCCAATTCATCCGCTGTCCAGAGCGCGGCGGTGGGCACGGCGCTGGGTGCGCTGGCGGGCGCAGCCATTGGCTCGTCTTCGGCCAATATGGGCAAGGGTGCAGCGATTGGCGCAGGCAGCGGCCTGGTCCTGGGTTCGCTCATGGGCGCCGGTCAGGGACGCGAGGCGGGTGGCAATGTGCAGGCCCGCTTTGACATGGCCTATGCGCAATGCATGAGCGCGCGCGGCCATGATGTGATCGGCAATATGCGCCCGCAGCGCGAAGTGGTGATCGTCGAGCGGCGCGAGCCGGTCTTCATGCAGCCCTATCCCGTTTATGGCGCACCGCGGCCCTATTATCGCCGGCCCTATTATTATTGATCGACAAAAAGCGCGGCTCAGACCGCGCTTTTTTATTTCAGCCTTGCCAGAAAATGCGCGAGGCTCATCAGCCCTTCCGGCCAGGGGCCGTGGCCTGAGGCGACATTGATATGTCCCGCCTCGCCCGCATCGAGCAGATTGGCGCCCCAGGTGAAAGCCAGATCTTCGCTCGCTTCATAAGCGGCATGGGGATCGTTGCGGCTGGCCACCAGCAGCGATGGAAAGGGCAGGGGATCGCGCGGATGCGTCTCGAAAGCGCCGAGATCGAGATGATGCGCGCGCATCCATTCTTCTGAGGGCGGCGCCACGAGAAAAGCACCCGCCACTTTGCCCGCGCCAAAATGCGGCGCGGCATGGGCGGCGCTCAAAGCGCCCAAAGAATGGCCGATGATGATCACGGGACGCGTGGCCGCATGCACCGCTTGCGCCACGGCATCGGTCCAGCTGGCGTGATCGGGCCGCGCCCAATCTGTCTGCCTCACGCGCTGCGCGGTCGACAATTTCTGCTGCCAGCGCGTCTGCCAATGATCGGGCCCTGAATCGTTCAGGCCCGGAACGATGAGAAGATCGGCATCCGACGTGCGCATCAAAAATCTTCCAGATTTCAGCCAAGCCGCGACAAAGCAGGAAAAGTTTCGAGCAGCCAGAAACTCGCGCTTTGCATGGCCCCGGTGAGAAAACCAATGCCGGTGAGAACAAGCAGGCCGCCGACGATTTTTTCCACCAGCGCAAAATGGCGTTTGAACCGCGCGATAAAGGCCATGAAAGGCTCAATGGCAAGGGCTGCTGCCAGAAAGGGAATGCCGAGCCCCGCCGAATAGACGCCGAGCAAAACCATGCCGCGCGCCACCGTATCCTCCGAGCCCGCCACTGCCAGAATGGCAGCAAGGATCGGCCCGATACAGGGCGTCCAGCCAAAGGCAAAAGCCAGCCCCATCACATAGGCGCCGCCCAGCCCGACCGGCTTTTCCACCTGCATGCGCTTTTCGCGATAGAGAAAGGCCAGCCGGAAAAGCCCCAGAAAATGCAGGCCCATGGCGATAATGGCGACGCCCGCCAGCAGCGAGAGCACATCGAGATGGGCGCGGATCACCTGTCCAAACAATGAGGCGGTTGCGCCCAGCGCGACAAAAACAGTCGAGAAACCGGCAACAAACAAAAGCGCCGAAAGCGCCACATCGCGCCGCGCCCCCTTGACGCCTTCCTCCGACAATTCCTCGATGGTCGTGCCGGCAATATAAGTGAGATAGGGCGGCACAAGCGGCAGCACGCAGGGGCTCAGAAAAGAGAGCACCCCGGCAAGAGCAGCAGCAGTGAGCGTCACGTCAGTGGCCATGAGCGTGTTCTTAGACGATCATCGGGCGGGGCGCAAAACCCTCTCCCCCGTCATTGCGAGCGGAGCGAAGCAATCCAGAGATCTCACGTGGGGCTCTGGATTGCCGCGTCGGCCTTCGGCCTCCTCGCAATGACGGGCCCTAGAGGCCGCAGCCTTTCCACCGTCATTGCGAGCGAAGCGAAGCAATCCAGAGCCACACGTGAGGCAAAGATGGATTGCCACGTCGGCCTTCGGCCTCCTCGCAATGACGGGCGCGGAGGGAGCGCGCCCTCCGTTTGCCCCCCGGCATGCCCCTTGGTAGCTTGGCGCGCGGATCCGAATCCCGTGTTGGGAGACCCATGGAAAATTTCCTGCAGCAATTGATCAATGGCGTGACGCTGGGTGCGATCTACGGGCTCATTGCCATTGGCTATACGATGGTCTTCGGCATTATCGGCATGGTCAATTTCGCCCATGGCGATGTGTTTATGGTGTCGGCTTTCATCGCGCTGATTATCTTTCTCGCCATTACGCAATTTTTCGGCGTCACCTCGCTCGCCATTGCCTTTATCATCGTGCTGATTGCCGCCATGCTCCTGACGTCGCTGTGGAGCTGGGCCATTGAGCGCGTGGCCTATCGGCCCTTGCGCGGATCGTTTCGCCTGGCCCCGCTCATTTCGGCCATTGGCGTGTCGATTTTTCTCGCCAATCTCGTGCAGGTGGCGCAGGGCCCGCGCAACAAGCCTGTGCCGCCCATGTTTACGCAGACGATCCAGCTGACAAGCGGCGGGGCTTTCGATGTGACGCTTTCCTACAAGCAGATTCTCATCGTTGCCGTCACCGGCGTGCTGCTCGCGGTCTTCTGGTTTGTCGTGCAGAAAACGGCTTTGGGGCGCGCGCAACGCGCTTGCGAGCAGGATCGCGCCATGGCGGCGCTGCTGGGCGTCGATGTCGATCGCACAATATCGCTGACCTTCGTCATTGGCGCGGCGCTGGCCGCAGTCGCCGGCGTTCTCTACATGATGTATTATGGCGTGGTGAGTTTTGCCGATGGCTTTGTTCCCGGCGTAAAGGCTTTCACCGCCGCTGTTCTGGGCGGCATCGGTTCGCTGCCGGGCGCAGTTGTCGGCGGTTTGCTGATCGGCCTGATCGAGGTCTTCTGGTCGGCCTATTTTTCATCCGACTATAAGGATGTCGCGGCCTTTTCCATTCTCGCCATCACGCTGATCTTCATGCCCTCTGGCCTGTTCGGCCGGCCCGATGTCGAGAAAGTCTGATGCGCGAGACTTTGCGCGAGAGCATGGATTGGCGACGCGCCTTGCGCGAAGCCGCGCTGGCGGGACTTGTCACGGCTGGTCTCTCCTTTCCCATTCTGGCGCTCGGCACGCAGATGGATATGTCCCATCGCCTTGTGCTCGAACAGCGCTGGTCGTGGCTTGTCATTGCCGGTTGCCTTGTTTTTCTGGGGCGCTTGGCGGCTCTGCTGCTGGAGGATTGGCGCGCGCGTCTTCTGGCTGTGCCGGGCGCCATTCCCTTTGTCGGCGGCGCGGCTTTATTGTTCGAGACGCAGCGCATCGCTCACGCTCTGGGATGGATGGCGATCGGCGTGGCCATGGTTGTCGCTGGTTGCGCGCTTGAATTTATTCTGCGCCGACGCCTGCCCGAGGTGGCGCCGCCACCTGCAGCTGCGCGACCTGCCGGCACGCTCGCAAAAATTCTGCCGCTCATCGGCGTGGCCGCGCTCTTTGCCTTTCCGCTTGTCATGGTCGCCTGGCTTGGTCCGGCGGGCGCGCTGAAATGGATCAATAATTACGGCGTGCAGATTCTCATCTATGTGATGCTCGGCTGGGGCCTGACCATTGTGGTCGGTCTCGCCGGCCTGCTCGATCTGGGCTATGTCGCTTTCTATGCCGTGGGCGCCTATGCCTATGCGCTTTTGTCGACGCATTACGGATTGTCATTCTGGATTTGCCTGCCATTGGCAGGTCTTTTTGCAGCGGTCTGGGGCGCGATCCTCGGCTTTCCGGTGCTGCGCCTGCGCGGCGATTATCTCGCCATTGTCACGCTTGCCTT
>CANHAW010000151.1 GCA_947458675.1 Beijerinckiaceae bacterium | reverse complement strand
AGGATTGCTCCCTCCACTTCATTGGCGACAAGAATGACGATGTCTGGAGCCGTCTCGATCAGATCTCGATAAAGCCCGATTAAAGACCTGTCGCCAGAATTGAACCAGCGGGTTCCTGTGATCGTCATGCCTGACGCTGCAGCTTGGCTTTCCAGCGCGGAGAGATTGCTGCGGCCCCATGACGTATTGAGGAGAAGAAGGCCAATTTTTCTCACACCGCGTATTCGCGCCTCGCGCAAAAAGGCCTGCGCGGCAAATTCATCCCGGAGGGACAACCTGAATGCCCAGTTCGGATCAAATCCATTGTCGATAAATTGATCGGACGATCCCCATGCGTTCAGCAGCATCAAGCCGTTTTTGGCGCTATGGGGAACGACGTCCAAGAGTGGCGGGCTGAATTTTCCGCCCACGACCGCGATGACGGCCGGATTTCGGACGGCCTCCAGGAAATGATCGACGGCAATGGCAGGTATGCCACGATTGTCGCTGGTTTTGATCGTCAATCTGATATTGCCAAGGATGCCGGATTCATTGACCTCGTCAGCTGCAATGCGCGCGCCCAATTCAATGGCCTGCGCGGATGTGCTCGTGGGAATTCCAAATTCTGCATCGATCAGGATGATGGCTTCACCCGCCCGCAGTGATCCACCCGTCCCCAGCAAAAGGAAGACGATGATCATCTGGAAGAAGCTGCGTGCCGATATCATCATTCAGACTTTCGAAGCGTGAACTTGATGAGAAGAATGCGCAGTCTTTTCCCACGGTATCCGGCGTTTACCCTTTCGCCTTGCCTCAACGAATTGGTGGATCGCGCGTAGGGTCGCGATGAAATTGATAAAATTCCCCCATACCAGACGAGGAAATGACAGCAGCGCATGAACCGGCCCGAAGATGACCAAAGTACACAGAGCACGCACAAGCATGAATGCGACAAGAATTGTCAGATTGAGGAGAATGAGATTGTGCAGGAGCGAACCGCTCTCATAGAGAGGCGGCATATTTCGACCATCGAAAAACAAAGCATCGATAATGAGCGGCACGAGCCAGCACAGAAAAATGAAATATGCGCCCACATTGGCAAGATTTGTGAAGAGCGGTTTACGATCTCGAAAATAGAGATATTTTTGCAGGAATGTTCCCTCCCAGCCGAGGTCTTCCCAGCCCTGGAGCGTAATGCCGAGCGTCCATCGCGTTTTTTGGCGCACAGCCGACCAGAACCTGTCTGGAAAAGCGCCGCGCACGGCCGGCACGCCACGCATCGCCCAAAGGCGCATTGAAGCGGGCGCCTCTTCTGCATCGCGAACGATCCCATCAAAAAAGGCAGATCTCGCGCCCCGCCGCAGCAGCTGCATGGCGATCTCATAATCTTCGGTCAGAAGGTCTTCGCGAAAAGCACCGCCAACCGACTGGCTCCACGCCATTTCGATGGCCTGTCGACTGAAGCCCGTGCCGACGCCCGCACTCGGCACGCCGCCGGTCAGCCATTCACGCACGCGCAGATCCTTGACATGGACTTGTGCAAATTCGTCGAGATAATGACCCTCAGTGAAAGAATTCCATCGCACATCGAGCGGAAAGACGGGCAATTGCACAATTGCCTTCGTGGGCATGAGAAAATTAAAGACCCTGAGCCCATAACGCGGCACATAATCTTCCGCATCGTGCAGAACATAGATGTCGACGGTCTTTCCCTGCTTCTGCTCCCAGCGCCGCGTTTGCGCAATAATGGCATTGAGACAATCTGATTTTGTGGTTGGCCCATCATGTGAGACAGGCGCAATGCACAAATGGTCGCCAAATTCAGGTATCAGGGCCGCAATTGCGCGACCTGTCTCAGGATCGTTTGGATAGACACCGACGAAAATCATGTAATCGCGATAATCGATCTCGCGAACGGCGTGACGGATCATATCGGCGATGACTGCCGATTCCTGCCAGGCAGGAACCATGATTGCGATTGTCTGCTCCTTCCTGGCCTTCAGGGTGGCCAGACGCAGGCGCGGCTTGTCGCGCACGAGAACGAAACGGTAATAGATTTTCCATGCCACGAAAGCCGCATCGAAAATAATTTCATCGAGGCCACTCATCAGAAAGATGATGGCAATCGCCCAGATCGCAGCATGGATAATGTCGAGGTAAAGTTCGAGCATGGTCAGAACCGGAATTCCTGTTCGAGGCGAATGCGATGATCGACGATGCTGCTTTGGCCGGAACGGCTCACATTGACGATTTCTGCCCGCAAAGCCGTTCGCAATGGCTGATAGAATTTCAGCGCAATGCCGGCGCCCACCTCGCGGAAGCGATTGTCGCTCTTGCCGGCCGTATCGAAATTGATCGCTGCCAGCCCATAGGCTTCGAAAGCAAAATTGTCGCTTTCAAGAAGTCGCAGGCCCGGCCGGATACGGGCGAAGCCGATCATATTGTCGTAGCGGCTGTACCAGATCGCCTCCGCGTAAAAATCTGCGATGGGCACAAAACGGGCGACCAGCTCACCAGGACATTCGCGCGGCGCCATCTCCCATTCCTGGCCCGCGACAATTCCCGCGCGCGTATCAGATCGCCAGCGATTGCGGCCTTGCGAGACGAGATCTTCAGCTCCACCCTGTTCGATGAAGGCAAAGATCGGTGCGCCATCCCAAGGGCGCAGCCGCAGGCCTCCGGCAATGACAAGAGAATTGTCGAAGAAAACCTGCGAGCCGACGCCTGTCCCGCCAGAGCGATTATCGCGTGTCGCGCGCAGCGACACATAGGCCGAGAGAACATCTTCGCCGATGAAAGAATATCCAATACGCAATTGCGCAGGCACGACGCCGACATAACCGCGCGTCCTGTATTCAGGGGCAAAATAAAATTCGGCAAACCAGGGTTTCGGCATAATGCGGTCGGGCAGGCCCGCAATATTATGATAGGCGCGACAGGCCTCCAGCGCGCGCGCTCCGCGCTGGCGAACGACAGCTGCCGCCTCGCGTGTGGCAGCGCGGTGTTTGCCACGCGAATCTTCCGCATAAACGAGCTGCATGCGGACGCGCTCATTCTCGGGATTGAGCGCCAAAGCCGCACGAAAAGCTGCCACCGCCCCCGTGAGATTGCCCTCGGCCAGCAGCGTATAGCCAAGCTGTTCGTGTATCCGGGCGTCGTTTGGCTGCAGCGTGGCCGCGCGTCTCAGATAGGCGCTCGCGCGGCGGTCGCCGGCGGCCAGCAGTGCATAAGCGGCCTCAAGCTGGGCATAGGCATCGGCCCGGCGGCGATCCGCATGATGGATTTTTGAGGCGAGTGAGGGGTTTTCGAGAGCGGTCCGGGCGATGGCAGCGCAAGGGGCCAGCGCAAAAAGCCAAGCGAGCGCAGCAACAAGAGCACGCGCATGTCGAAACATGCGACGAAACGCACTTGCAGGCTGGCATGCACCTGGTTTCATTCCCTAAGTTCCTAATTACATGATCTGAAACATACGCTAATATGGATGATAACTAACGGCCCCGATCAGGGGTTCCATCAATTGCTGAAAGGAATCCTGGTGGTCGAAAATCGTCTCAAACCTGCGGTTTTGGGCGTTTTGCGTGATCCCCATCACGGTCGACTCGGGGCTCGCTTCAACCCCGCTAATAAGATTCTGCTATTTTATAAAAACGCCCCCATGAAATTACGTAACGTCAGCGAGGAGGGCTTTCAGATTGAGGGTGACGGTTTCGGCGCCAATGAGATCCATAAATTCGATTTGGTCTTCACAGATGAGGCCAAAGTCTGCGGTTTGCGCGTGCGCGCCCAGTGCATGTGGACGACCCAAGGAGAGGCAGGTTTCCGCTTCATTGCTGAGAATGCCGAACGCGCCCTGAGCTCCAGGATCGCGCGCATGTATTTGCGCTCTGCCAATAAATCGCTGGACGGGACCGCCTTTTAAGGCCCGTACCTCGCAAGCCTGTGAAGTCGAGGCTGTGCTTCCAAGCTTGAATGTGGCTCTGCGCGCCCCATCTCTAGAGCAACGGACCGGGCCCCTCTGGCCGCCTTGTAAAGGCGCGGCGATGTCGGACCGTGCGGGCCAGCCCGGCGCGGGTCATCCTCCCGCCCTGCTCCAGCTGGCCTGCAGCCCCTTCTCATCGCCCATGAAAGCGAGCCATGTCCGAAATTCTGGCTGCCCTGATCTCCTTCTTTCTGCTGAATCCGATCGAAAGCGAATTGTCGCGTCGACTGGAAGAGGCGCGCGCCCCACGCGAACAGATTACCAGTCTCGTTCAATGCACGCGCCAAGCGACGCCGGTCATTGCCGGGCGCGTGGTAGAAGATCCGATGTGGGCGGCATGGCAGGTCTATGACATATGGATCGGCGGGAAGCGGCCGGAGAGCGTTCTTGTTGAAATTGCGCCTGCCTGCGCCGGGCCGGTGAATATTCTGAAACCCTATCTCGACGGCGCACTCAGGGCCTGACACGAAATATGAATGACGCCATTCGCCTGATCGACTTTAGCATCGTCGCCGCAGCTCTTTTCTCCGCTGTCTTCTGGTTTCTCGCCAGCCGTCAGAAAATGCGGCGCATCAGCCGCAAGGAAGAATTGGATGCGGCCGATATCAACCGAATTCTGACGCAGCTCAATCGGGCGCAGATCCTCAACGCGCGCGCGGCTCTGATGACGGCATTGGCAACTTTGCTCGCCGCCCTGCGCCTGCTGATCGATGCGCTGCAACGCTGAAGAGAGTCAGGCTTTTCTGTCTTCGGCCTGCTGCAACCAGGAATGGCTGGCGCCGATGCGCGCCTCCCAAGCCTCGATCTCGCTGAGATGTTTCATCGTCATGCCGATCTCGTCGAGACCCTCAATGAGGCGCACCTTGTCGGATGCTGAAACATCGAATTGGAATGTTGCGCCATCAGGCGAGACGATGATCTGCTCGGGCAGATTGACGCTGAAAGATTGCGCCCCATCGATCGCCAGAACAGCGCTCTGCAGGCGGTCCATGTCGGCGCCCGCCAATTCGACAGGCAGCACGCCATTTTGCAGGCAATTTTCGCGAAAAATATCGGCAATGGAGCGCGCAATAATGCAGCGTATGCCAATGGCGGTGAGACACCAGACGGCGGATTCGCGCGACGAGCCGCAGCCGAAATTCTCATTGGCGACAAGAATGGCAGGGGCGCGATATTGCGGCCGGTTGAGTACATGATCGCTCACGCTGCCATCTGGTGCAAAGCGCTGGCGCTTGAAGAGAAGATCGCCCCAATCGGGCGACAGGCCTTTGGCAAGTTGCAGCGGCGCGATCTGATCGGTGTTGACATCATCCTCGATCATCGGAACGGCGACGCCTGAGATTTTCTCAGATGGCTGCATTGTCACGCTCCCAATTTGCGCACATCGGTGATGCGGCCCGTGACGGCTGCAGCAGCCGCAAGTGCGTGCCCCACGAGATGGGTGCGAACGCCCCTGCCCTGCCGGTTTTCGAAATTGCGATTGGTGGTCGAGAGAACGCGCTCGCCGGGCGCTGCCATATCGCCATTGGTGCCCGCACACATGGAGCAACCGCTCTCGCCCCACATGAAACCGGCATCTTTGAAGATCACATCCAGCCCGCGCGCGTCCGCCTCGCGTTTCACATTGCTTGAGCCCGGAACCGCCCAGGCTGTGACGCCGGGCGCAACCTTGCGACCCTTGACGATGGATGCCGCCAGTTCGAGATCCGGCAAGCGACTGTTGGTGCACGAGCCGATGAAGACGCGCCCGACGGGTAGGCCCTCGATAGCTGCGCCCGGCGCGAGCCCCATATAATTCAGCGCACGCTCAAGCGCTGCGCGCTTGTCGGGATCGGCTGTCGCGGGATCAGGAACGCGCCCGGCAATGCCAATCACATGGCT
>CANHAW010000150.1 GCA_947458675.1 Beijerinckiaceae bacterium | reverse complement strand
CCTATCGCCAAGCAAGGGCAGGCGGTGCCGAGGAAGGGGCCGCCATCATGCTCGTGCCAGACCGGCGTGGGGATCTTGTTGAGATCCACCGCGTCGCCCTCCATCACATTCTCCATGACGGGGCCGCCATTGACCTCCTTGGGGGGAATGGAGGGCGAGTTGCCCATATATTTGCGCCACCACTGCACCAGCTCCATGTCGGTGCTCTTGGCGGGAATGCCGAGCGCCACATTGATGCGCGGCACGGAGGTGAGAATATTGGCAAGAACGCGCGAGCCTTTGGGGTAGCCAGGAATCTCGTCGAAGAGCACGGCCGGTGATCCCATCTTGCGCATATAGATATCGACAATGCCGCCGATTTCTTCTTTCGGCTCGGCGCCCTTGATGATTTTCAATTCGCCGGCAGCTTCGACACCTTTGAGCCAGTCGCGCAGATCTTTATTTGCCATTTTGGAGGCTCCTATATGTTTGAACGTGATCACGCATGAGGCAAGCCCCGTGCGCGTGAATCTTCGATGAGGTTGAACAGCGTCTCTGGAAGCAGAGGTGTCTGTGCAATGCGTATTTCGAACGGGGCGAGCGCATCTTCGATGGCAGAAATGATCGCAGCCGTGACTGGAATCGTGCCGACCTCACCAACGCCCTTGGCACCAAGCGGATTGAGCGGCGATGGCGTCTCGCGATAGATGGTCTCGAAATTTGGAACTTCAGTTGCCGTCGGCAGAAGATAATCGGCGAAAGTTGTCGTCAGCGGCTGGCCGGTTTCGTCATAGATCATTTGCTCGAAAAGCGCATTGCCGATGCCATGGGCAATACCGCCGCGGATCTGGCCCTCGACAATCATCGGATTGACGCGCACGCCAACATCCTGCAGCGCGATATAACGCGTGATCTTGACGCTTGCGAGATCGACATCGACCTCCACTTCGGCAACATGCGACGTATTGGAATAGGCCAATGCCTCGGTTTGCCATTTGACATCGGATTCAAGCGCAGGATCGAGGCCCGGCGGAAAGGCATAGCCCGGCGCGCCTTTCAGCACACGCGCAAGCTCGCCCAGCGTGACGCCAACATCCGAGCCTTTCACCTTGACCTTGCCATCGACGAGTTCGAGATCTTCCTCGGCTGCCTCGAGCATATGGCTCGCGAGCTTTTTTGCTTTTTTGGCAACTTCGCGAGAGGCCAGAAGCACTGTCGATCCGGCTGTAACAAGTTGGCGGCTGGCAAAGCCGCCAAGGCCGAGCGGCGCCAAGCCTGTGTCGCCGCACACAACAGAGATCTTGTCGGCAGTCAGCCCCAATTGCTCGGCGCAGATTTGCGCCAGCGTGGTGCGAATGCCCTGCCCCATGGCAGCTGCACCAGTAAAAATGGAAACTTGGCCTGACGGATTGACGCGCACCGTGCCGGATTCAAACGGGCCGCGACCTGTACCTTTCACGGCATGGGCCAGACCAATGCCAATATAGCGGCCCTGTTTGAGCGCCTCTGCCTGGCGGGCACGAAAATCATTCCAGCCGGCAGCTGCCAGAACCTGCTCTTGCGAAGCGATATAATCGCCGCTGTCGTAAGTCACCGGTGCACCGGAGCGCGCTTTCAGTGGCTTCGTATAGGGCATTTTTTCAGGCGGGATGAGATTGCGCCGACGGATTTCGGCGCGATCGAGCCCAAGCTCTTTCGCCACAAGATCCATCAGCCGCTCCATTGCAAAAGCAGCCTGCGGATAGCCTGCACCGCGCACAGATGAAGCGGGTACGCGATTGGTGAAAGCGATCGCCACTTTCATTTCGAAAGCCGGAACCATATAGGGGCCGGGTACAGCTGTTGCCGAATTATAGGGAAGGTTCACGGCCTTGAGCGCATAGGCGCCCTGATCGTGAATCAGCTCGCCGCGAATACCGCGAATCCGACCGTCAGCCTCGACCGCTATTTCAAGCGACCAGAATTGATCGCGCTCCTGAACCGCCGTGAGGCAATGTTCGCGGCGATCCTCAACCCATTTGAGCGTTCGCCCCAGCATGCGCGCTGCAGCGGGAATGGAAAGCTCTTCCGGATAAGCGCAATATTTCGGCCCGAAACCACCGCCGACTTCCGGCGTGATAATGCGCAATGCATTGTCATCAATGCCGAGGATCTCGACAATATTTGTCTGGATGTCATGCGGCATCTGGGTGGATGACCAGACATTCAGCGAGCCATCCATCCGCGGCTCGGCAATCACGCCGCGCGTTTCCATCGGATGTCCGCAACCGCGGTGCTGGAGTATATCCTCGCGGAACACATAGGCTGCGCCGGAAAATGCCTCATTCACATCGCCATAGGCAACATGCATGCGATTGAGCACATTATTGGCAGCTTCCATCCGCACTTTCGGTGCGCCATCGGCAATAGCCTCTTTCGCACTCATGATAACGGGGAGCGGCTCGTAATCGATCTCGATCAGATCGACTGCATCTTCTGCAATATGGCGCGTCTGCGCCAAGACCATGGCAATGGCCTCGCCGACAAAAGCCACTTCGCGGCCCGACAGAATATAAGGCGTGATCGGCGCCACAGCTTTAGTCGGGCTTGCACTGAGCGGCATGCGCACAGTGCCCAGATAGGCCTCAAGATCTTCCATTGTGATAATGGCATGCACACCTGCAAGTGCGCGCGCTTGGCTCACATCCAGTCGCAGGATCCGCGCATGGGCATGGCTGCTGCGCAGAAAAGCGACATGCAATTGGCCAGGCAGAGAAAGATCGTCGAGATATTTGGCTCCGCCACGCAGAAGTGTCGGGTCTTCAAGCCGCTCGACGGAAAGTCCGATCTGGCGCGCCATCAGACTTTCTCCTCGCGCATCGCCTTGGCTGCCTGCATGGCCGCTTCGACAATGGGCTGATAGCCTGTGCATCGGCAGATATTGCCGGAAATGGCGTCGCGAACCTCTTCTTCTGTCGGATTGTTTGTCTCGGAGAGAAGTTCGATCAAAGTCATCAGCATGCCCGGCGTGCAAAATCCGCATTGCAGGGCATGTTGATCGCGAAACGCCTGCTGCAGCGGATGCAGCGGTGCACCCGCATGCGAAAGACCTTCCACCGTCTCCACCTTGCACCCGTCGGCCTGCACGGCAAACATCAGGCAGCTGCGCATGCTGACGCCATTGACGAGAATGGTGCATGCGCCGCAAACGCCATGTTCGCAGCCAAAATGCGTGCCTGTCAGACCGATCTCATGTCGCAGGAAATCGCCCAGGCTGACACGCGGCTCCACCGAGCGCGTGTGGGTCACGCCGTTCACATTGATGGAGATCTGTTTCATCATGCGACGCTCACCATATGGGCCGCACGGGCACAAGCCGTTTCAAGCGCGCGCTTCAGAAGCGTTTCGGCAATGCGCCTTTTATAGGCAGCACTTGCATGAATGCTTCCCTCAGCCGGCAAAGCGGCAATATGCGCGGCCGCGCGATCGAACATGTCTTTGCCGGGCATGGCGCCAATCAATTCACTTTCGGCTGCAGCCAGACGTATGGGGCGATCGCCAAGGCCGCCAATGCAAATAGCCAGCCGCGCAATGCGACCGTCGCTGTCGACAGCCACAAGTATGCCTGCCGAAGCCAGCGCAAAATCTCCGGCACGGCGCGCATGTTCAAGGAAAGCAAAGCCATGCCCCGGTCGCCAGACAGGCATTTCGACATGGGTGAGGATCTCGCCCTCTTCCAGCGCGGGATTCATCGCACCCAGGATGAAATCCTGCGCGCTCGCATGGCGAACGCCCTCAGTCGATGCAATTTCGAATATGGCATCGTGAAGAAGCGCCAAAGTCGGCAATTCTGCCGATGGATCAAGATGGCAGAGACTGCCGCCGATCGTCCCGCGGTTTCTTGTCTGGCGATGTCCGATCTGGCGAATGGCCTCGGGAAAGATCGGCGCCACGCGCGCGAGCTCCGCGCTGTTTTCGAGTTCACGCTGGCTCTTCATCGCGCCGATGCGAATTTTCTCAGACGTGATGACACATGTCTGCAATTGGTCGATCTGGCTGAGATCGACCAAATGCTGGGGCGCCAGCAGACGAAAATTCAGCATCGGAACGAGAGATTGACCGCCCGCCAGAATCCGCGCGTCAGGCTGCTTCAAGAGAAGCAGCGCGTCGCGCAAGCTTGCTGGCCGATGATAATCGAAAGGCGGCGCTTTCATCTTTATGCAACCGCCTTGCCTGATGTGCTCATTTCGCGCCCATATAGGCTGATGCCTGCTGGAGCACTTCCTTGGGCGCCGCATAGAGCTTTTTGACGATCTCGGCGATTTCAGCGCCCGTTACCGGATTGATATCGAGCTTCATCCGCTCTGCATCGGCCAGAAAATCCGGATCTTTCATGGTGCGATCGAAGGCTTCCTGCAGGGCTTTCAATCGTGCAGCAGGAATATCGGGCGGCGACACGAAAGGCCGCGCCATGGTTTGCGGGGCCACAGCCACATCGAGAACCATTTTTTGCGATGGTGAGGTCGCAAGATCGGTGATCAGCGGCGTGTCAGGAATGGCGCGGTGTTTTTCCGTTGCAATCTGCAAGACGACATTGATTTTTTTCTGCGTCAGCCATGCGCTATGGGCGGCATTGATGGTCGACATGGAAATGCCGCACAGACCGTCGAGCTCTCCGCGCTCCATGGCCAGCGTCATGTCCGCCGTTCCCGGATAGCCGCTGACAAGTTTGAGTTTTGCCTTAAAGCCGTCGCGGATCAGCGTTGCGAACATGTCGGGATCGGCGCCCTTGCCCTCGCCGCCGAAAGCGGAAGGCTTGGTCATCAGATCGTTCCAGTTCTTGATCGGAGACGTGTGCCAGGTAATGCAGACACTGGTGTCTTTGGTGATCGAACCGAGATAGCCGAATTTCGTGCCGTCAAATTCAGGCGTGAACAATAAAGGATAGATCGGCATGCCGCGGCCGAATGTGCCGATGGCCGTGCCATCCTTCGGCGCCACCGAATAGAGGAAGGTCGCGACCTTCAGGCTGCCGGCGCCCGGCATGTTCTGGGCAACCATCCCCGGCCGTCCGGGAATATGCTTGCCCATGTGCCGTGACAGGAGGCGCGCATAAAGGTCATAGCCCCCGCCCGCACTATAGCCGATCAGAACATTGACGTTCTTGCCGGTATAGAAATCGGCGACCGGATTGGCCTGCGCCCCCGTGACCCCCAGAACAACGACCGCCGCAGCGACGACTCCCCTCATCTTGTTTCTCCGAGCTCTTGAAACGACTGGCGTCTGGAAGCTTGTGTTTTGTTTTTTTGAATTGTCCCAAAAAGAGTACAGGAGACTCAATTTCTGTCAACGCGCTACCAGAAACCCGGCTCGCTCAATTGTGCATGGCCGGACTGGCTCCGGCGAGAGCGGCCGGAATGATGGGACTGGCGAGGGAAGCCGGCGCCCGATCAACTTATGGAGAGGAGGATTTTGCCGCGATTGGAGCCCGCCTCCATATAGGCATGCGCCTCTGCGGCGCCCTCCAATGGGAAGATCTTGTCGATCGCGGGCACAATGTCATAGCCGATGCGCGGCCAGACATGGCTTTGGATCTCGCGGGCTATGGCGGCTTTTCGCTCGCGCTCGAGGGGGCGCAGCAAGGCGCCGGTCACAACGGCCTGTTTCTGCATGATCAGGCCGAGCGGCGCCGAAAAGATCGGCTCCTGACCGGAAGACAAATGCGTCAGCCGCCCGCGCCGCGCCAGAGCATGGAGGTTCTTTTCGGCATAAAGCCCACCCGCCATGTCGATAATAATGTCGGCCCCATAGCCGCCAGTGGCTTGTTGCAGCGCAGCGACAAAATCCTGCGAGCGATAATTGAAACATGATTCTGCGCCCTGCTGGCAGGCGAAGGCGCATTTGGCCTCGCTGCCGGCCGTGGCAAAGACACGCGCGCCGAGCAGACGTGCGAGCT
>CANHAW010000149.1 GCA_947458675.1 Beijerinckiaceae bacterium | reverse complement strand
GAAACGCTGATCGCCCCGATCATGCCGGAGCGAATGGCGCGCAAAACACGCGGATTGCGGAAGGCCTCGACATAGCCGCGCTTCTGCAATTCAAAGCGATGATGATTGACGCTGCCTGAAGCATCGACAGCCAAAGCAAGGGCGAGATCGACGGGCTCGGCGCGCAGCCGCGCAGGTGCAATGACGCTGGCAGAGATCAACAAAGTAAGCGCCAGCAACAAACGCAGCATTGCTATCTTCCGCATGGCCGTCATTGCGAGCGGAGCGAAGCAATCCAGAGATCACACGTGAGGCCCCTGGATTGCTTCGTCGCTTCGCTCCTCGCAATGACGAGTGAGAGCGAAGCGGGATCGTGTTCAGCGCGATGCGACGGCGCGCTTGGCCAATACGCTCACGACATGGGCGCGATAGGCTGCGCTGGCGTGAATGTCATTGTTCAAATCATCTGCAGCAACCGCGATGCCTTCGATGCTCTTCACCGAGAAATCCTTGGTGAGAGCCTCTTCCATCGCAGCCATGCGGAAAGCCGAAGGCCCCGCACCCGTCACCGCGACGCGCACGCCGGTCTTTGTCTGCACGATGCAGACGCCGACAACCGCATAGCCCGACGCTGGATGGCGCAGCTTCTGATAGGTCGACCAGACCGGAATCGGAAAACGCACGCCGGTGATGATTTCACCCGGCTCAAGCGCTGTTTCGAACAGGCCGAGGAAGAAATCATCCGCCGCAATCTTGCGCTTGTTGGTGACGATGGTCGCGCCATGTCCCAAAACGCCGGCAGGATAATCGGCTGCCGGATCGGCATTGGCAATCGAGCCGCCGATCGTGCCCCGATGGCGAACGGCGGGATCGCCGATCTGGCCGGCGAGCGAGGCGAGGCCCGCAATCGCTTCGCGCAAGACGGCGCTCTCGTGCACTTCGGCATGGGTTGTCATGGCGCCGATGACAATCTCATCGCCATCGCGGCAGACGCCACGAAGATCGGCAATGCCGGCAAGGTCGATGAGATCGGATGGCGCAGCAAGACGCTGCTTGAGTGTCGGCAGCAAAGTCATGCCGCCCGCCATCAGCTTGGCATCTTCATTTGCCTCAGCCAGCTGGGCGGCATCGGCGATTTTGGTGGGTGCGTGATAGCCGAAATTTTCCATCAGGCGCGCCCTCCAGCCATTTTGGCGCTCGCATCCATAATGGCCTCGACAATGCCCTGATAGCCCGTGCAACGGCAGATATTGCCCTCGAGTTCATGGCGAACGGTTTTCTCATCGGCATTGGGATGACGCCGGCAAATATCGACGCCCATCATGACCATGCCGGGCGTGCAGAAACCGCATTGCAATCCGTGATGTTCGCGGAAAGCTTCCTGCACCGGGTGCAATGTGCCATCAGCCGAGGCAAGTCCCTCGATGGTGACGACATTCTTGCCCTTCGCCTGCACGGCAAGCATGGTGCAGCTCTTCACCGCTTTGCCATCGACATGGACAGTGCAGCAACCGCATTGCGTTGTATCGCAACCGACATGCGTCCCTGTCAGGCGCAGATGATCGCGGATGAAATCAACCAGCAACGCGCGCGCTTCGACCTTTCCTGAAACGGCGCGGCCATTGACCGTCATGTTCACTTCAATCAGCAAGGTATAACCCTCTTGTCTTGAGATGCTCAGGCCGCTTTGGCGGCTTTGGCGTTCTGGATGGTCTGCCAGACGCGATCAGGCGTCAGCGGCATGTCGATATTGCGGATGCCGAATTCTTTCAGCGCATCGCAGACGGCGGACACGAAAGCACCGGGCGCACCGCAAGCGCCGGCTTCGCCTGCGCCCTTGACGCCGAGATCGTTCGTCTTGCAACGCACTTCATTGAAGAGCGCATCGATCATCGCCATGTGATGGGCGCGCGGCATGCCGTAATCCATGAAGGAGCCGGTCACGAGCTGGCCGTCCTCATCATAGACAGTCTGTTCGGTCATGGCCTGACCGACGCCTTGCGCCACACCGCCATAGACCTGGCCGTGCACGATGAAGGGATTGAGCACGAAGCCGCAATCATCGACCGCAATGTAATTGACGATCTCGATCTTGCCGAGATCGGCATCGACCTCGACTTCGCAGACATGCGTGCCGTTGGGATAATTGAATTCTTCCGGATCGCGCTCGAGGAAATAGCTTTCGTCCAATCCCGCCTCAACGCCTTCCGGCAAAGCCTTGGGATCATGCGCGGCTTTCGCCACTTCCTTGATCGTCACGCTCGTCGTGCCGGCGCGGAACACACCGGCATCGAACGTTACCGCAGACGGTTCCGTCTGCATCAGATTGGCAGCGATCTTCGTGCCCTTTTCGACAATGCGCTTGGCCGAGCGCTGCAGGCCGACGCCGCCCATCCAGGATGAGCGCGAGCCGAATGTACCAGCCGAGCCTTTCGGCGCCGTCTTCGTATCGCCCTGCACGAGCGAGACATCTTCGAAGGGAATGCCGAGGAAGCTTTCGAGCAATTGCGCCCACACCGTCTCATGGCCCTGGCCATGCGAATGCGTGCCGGCATAGACGGTCGCCTTGCCATCGGGCGTCAGTGCAATGCGCATTTCTTCAGTCGGACGACCGCCCGAGGGCTCGACGAAATTCGAAAGGCCGATGCCGCGCAATTTGCCATGTTTGGCGCTTTCGGCGCGACGCTTCTCGAAACCCGCCCAGTCGGCGGCTTTCATCGCCATATCCATATTGCCGACGAAATCGCCGGAATCGATCACCATGCCCATCTGCGTGCGATAGGGCATTTGCTCCTGCTTGATCACATTGCGACGACGGATCTCGTCGCGCGACAGACCGGTTGCATGTGCTGCTGCATCCATGAGGCGTTCCATCAGGAAATTCGCCTCAGGACGGCCAGCGCCGCGATAAGTGTCGGTCGGCACCGTGTTGGAGAGAACCGGGCGAACCGAGAAATAGAAATTCTCGATGTCATAAACGCCCGGAATAATGCGGCCGCCGCCATTGATCGGCAGGCGCGGACCGTTTTCGGCAAAATATGCGCCGCAATTCACAATGGTCCAGACTTTCAGCGCGACAATCTTGCCGTTCTCATCAAGCCCGAGTTCGGCATGATTGATCTGATCGCGACCGTGATAATCGGACACAAAAGTCTCGCTGCGATCGCCGCGCCATTTTACCGGCCGGCCCGTCTTGCGCGCTGCCCAAGCGACAACGCCGAGTTCCGGATAAATCTTGCCGCGAATACCAAAGCCGCCGCCGACATCGGGCGAGAGAATGCGCACTTTGTCAGCCGCAATATTGAGAACGATTTTGGCAATGCCCTGCTGGATGCGGCGACCGCCCTGGGTTGGCGCATACATGGTGAGTTCGCCTGCATCCGCATCCCATTTGGCAACGGCGCAGCGCGGCTCCATCGGGTTTGGCACAACGCGATTATTCACCAGATCGACACTGGCGCGATATTTGGCTTTCGCCATATGCGCGTCGATCTCTGCCTCGGCACGGTTTTCCCAGTGAATGCCGACATTGCTGCCATGCTCTTCCCAGATCACCGGGCTGTCGGAGGAAGCGGCAAAAGCGGTCGAGCCGACGGCCGGCAGTGTTTCGTAATCGACCACAACGAGTTCGGCAGCGGCTTTCGCCTGCGCCTGCGTCTCGGCAATCACAATGGCAACGGGCTCGCCGACAAAGCGCACACGCCCGATGGCGAGAAAGTCGCGCTTGGGGCGGAACATGTCCTTGCCGGACAGATCCTTGAATTCGACATCGGTGATCAAAGTGCCGACGCCGTCAGCCTTGAGATCCTGACCGAGATAGACAGCCACGACGCCCTCTGCCGCTTTGGTAGCCGATGTGTCGATGGAAAGGATTTTTGCATGGGCTTGCGGCGACCGGACGAAAACGCCCCAGGTCTGACCGTCAAAATGAACGTCGTCCGTGTAGAGACCCTTGCCTGTAAGAAGGCGGACGTCTTCCTTGCGCCGGACGGGCTGGCCGATACCGAACTGTCCCATGGTGCTTATGGTCTCCCTTTTGCCCGCTTACATCGGGTCTATAGCCCATCGTTCCTAGAGAGTGAGGGGCCGTCAAGCAAGTCCGGCGAGAACGGTTGACTACCCATGCCCGTGAGGAGAGGGTGACCACGGATCGGCCGTTGTGGCATTACGCTTGAGTGCGGGCAGGCGATCATCCGCCCCGGCAAAAACGGGCCCAAAAGCGGAAAAAACGAGAAAAGGGAGAGAAAAATGCGTGCAGACCGTCCGAAGGGGCAGATTGACGACAAGGTCGGCTTCGGCAGCGATGTCGCCGCCCAGATGCTCCGCCGCTTCGGCTTTCGCCATGTCAGCCTCAATCCGGGGGCGAGCTATCGCGGCCTGCATGATTCCATCGTCAACCATCTCGGCAATGAAAACCCCTCCATGATCTTGTGCCTGCACGAGGATCATGCGGTCGGCATTGCCCATGGCTATGCCAAGGCGACCGGCGAGCCCATGGCCTGTGTGCTCCATTCCAATGTCGGCCTGCTGCACGGGATGATGGGCCTCTATAATGCCTGGTGCGACCGCGCCCCCATTTTCGTCCTTGGCGCGACCGGCCCGGTGGATGCGTCGCAACGTCGCCCCTGGATCGACTGGATCCATACGTCGGCCGACCAGGGCGGCCTCGTTCGCGATTTCATCAAATGGGACGACCAGCCCTCCTCGCCCGACGCATTGGTCGAGGCCATGGCGCGTGCCAATATTCTTTCACGCTCAGAGCCCAAGGCGCCTGTCTATATTTGTCTGGACGCCGGCCTGCAGGAAGCCGCGCTCGAGAAGGAGCCGGAATGGCCCGATCTCTCCCGCATGAAGCCCCCTGCCCCAGTTCGCGCCGCCAAAGCCGACATTGAAGCCACCGCCAAAATGCTGCGCGATGCGAAAAAGCCGGTGCTGCTGATCGGCCGCACCGATTGGAGCGAGGACGGCTGGAACAAGCGCATCGCTCTGGCCGAGCGACTGGGCGCTGTTGTCTTCACCGATCTGAAAAACCGCTCCTCATTCCCCACCGACCATCCCTGCCATGCGGTGGCCCCGCTCGAACAGGTCGGCCGTTCCGCCGAATATGTGCGCGACATGCTGCGCGGCGCCGATGTCATCGTCGCCTTCGACTGGGTCGATCTCGACAGCGCCCTGCGGATCAAGGGCGAGAAACTGAAAGCCAAGGCTGTGCATGTGTCGATGGATCAGCATTTGCACAATGGCGCTCATGCCAATTATCTCGCCCTTCCCGAACTCGACATTTTCATGGCCGCTTCACCCGATGCCGTGATCGCCGATCTCGTGGACGAATTGGGCCCCGGCAAGAAAGCCTGCTGGCATGAAGAGATTCGCAAAATCCCGCTGCGCGACAGCGGCAAAATCAATGTCGATCAGCTGGCGCTCACCTTGAAGGAAGCCTTCCCCAATCAGGATGAAGTGACGCTGACAGGCGTGTGCCGCAAATTCCCGATGGATCTTTGGCCGGCGCATTCGCCCTTTGCCTATATGGGCAAGGATGGCGGCGGTGGCATTGGCGGCATGCCGTCAATCTCGATCGGCGTGGCGCTCGCCATGCATGAGAAAGGCCGCAAGACGGTCGGCGTCTTGGGCGATGGCGATTTCCTGATGGGCGGCCATGCTCTGTGGTCGGCCGTCCGCCACCAGATTCCCCTGTTGCTCGTGATCAACAACAATCGCTCCTATTTCAACGACGAGCTGCATCAGGAAACAGTTGCAAAGCGTCGCAACAGGCCCGTCGAGAACCGCTGGATCGGCCAACGCATTTCCGATCCCGATCTCGATCTGGCCAAATTTGCCGAAGCGCAGGGCGCCATCGGCATTGGCCCGATCACCGACCCTGCCGATCTCGGGCCGGCGATGAAACGGGGCGCGGAAATTCTGGCCGCCGGCGGCGTCTGCCTGATCG
>CANHAW010000148.1 GCA_947458675.1 Beijerinckiaceae bacterium | reverse complement strand
AGCCGCCTGCGGCGAGGGATCCAACTTCGTTTTAAAGCATTATCAGAGGCAGAGAATTTTTCCGGGATCCCTCCGTTGCCCAGCCGGACTGAAATCCTCCCATTGCTTCCAGGCCTCCGGCGATTTGCTGCCGGCTTGGCCTGTTGCGCCGATCCGGCGAGCCTGCGCGAGACCGACGAGGTGGTCTTGCGCGCCGTCCATCATGTTTTGCGCGATCCACAGGTCGATTCAGGCCAAAATCTGCGCCCCGCGCTTTACGGGGCGCTTTTTCGCCTGCAGCAAGAACGAGCCGATCTGAAATCGACTGCCGGAGCGGATCTCGGCCTGGCTCTTCTGGCTTTGCCCTTCGGCCATCGCGCGGCCCTGCTGCTGGTTGCGCTCGAAGGCTTTTCCTATGAGGAGGCGGCCAAGGCCCTGGGGCTCAATCGCCATATCGTGCTCGGGCGCCTGACCACGGCCCGCCAGATGTTGAGCCGGCATTTTGACGCCAGACAGACGCATGGCGTGCGACATGCGCCCCATTTGCGGCTGGTGAAATGAGCCCGCCCCGCCCGGCCGTCAGCGATACGGAACTCTGCGCCTTTCTCGACCTGGAGACATCAAGCTGGAGACGGGCGGAGATCGAGGCCTGGCTTGCGCTCCATCCCGATTGCGCCGCCCGGCTCGCCGGCTGGCGAGGCCAGCAGCGCTTGCTGCACGCCGCCTTCGATGGAATCGCGCGGGAGCCTCTGCCCGAATTCCTGACCGCCCCCTTGCCTGAAAAAAGGGTCGCGCCCTTCCCGCACGCCATAGCGGCCCAAAAGGACAAATGGCCATCCGAAGAAACGACGCCGCGCGCCGATCCGGGTGCAGGCAGGCAAAGCTTGGGTGGGCAACGTTTGGGCGGGCTGCTGGCTTTGGCGCTGATCCTTGTCGCGCTGGCTGGCCTCATCGGCCTGATGGCATCGAGCCTGCCGCAGCGCCTTGCCAAAAATGCGCCCCTTTACGAGACGCGCTGAAGCCCGTCCTGCGCCGACAAAAGATCAGCCGAGATCCTTGCGCGGATCATAGGTCCTGTTGGCCTGCCAATGGCGCATGAGATCTTCGAGTTCCGCTGAGGGCGCATCGGGCAGGACAATGCGCAGAGCAATCAGAAGATCGCCTGCCGGCTTGCCGTCTGCTGCCGGAATCCCCTTGCCGCGCAGGCGTAAAATGCGTCCGCCATTGCTGCCGGCTGGCACCGACAATTCCACCTTGCCGGTGAGTGTCGGCACTTCGACCTTGCCGCCGAGAATGGCCTCATAAAGCGTGATCGGCAGATCGAGCCGCACATCGCGCCCCTCGATGCGAAAGAAAGGATGGCGCGCAATGCGCACGATGATCATTGCATCGCCCGGCGGCCCGCCGCCCTGCCCCGCATGGCCCTGACCCTTGAGGCGGATTGTCTTGCCATCCTCAATGCCGGCAGGAATGGCGACATCAAGCTGCTTGCCAGTCGGCAGCACAACACGCGCGCTCGTCCCGCGCACGGCATCCGTCAAGGATATGCTGACCGTCTCTGAAATATCGGCGCCGCGCTGGGCCGCCCGCTGCCGCCCCCGGCCGCCAAAAAGATCGAAGAAATCGCCCGGATCAAAGCCGCCGCCGCCGCGCGGCCCGCGCCCGCCGCCGCCGACATCGAAGTCGAAATTGAAACCGCCATCGCCGGCTCCGCGCCGGAACGGCCCCGCCCCGGCGCCAAAACCCTCAAAACCGCGCGGCTTGCCCTCGGCATCGATCTCGCCACGGTCGAATTGCGCGCGTTTCTTCTCGTCGCCGAGAATTTCATAGGCAGACGAGACTTCCGCAAAGCGCTCCTGCGCCTTGGGGTCTCCGGTGTTTTGATCCGGATGATATTTTTTGGCGAGCTTGCGGAAGGCTTTCTTGACGTCGTCAGCCGACGACGATTTGCCCACGCCCAGCACTGAATATGGATCACGCATGTATGAGCCCAAACCTCCGCCCGCCCAGTCAGGCGCGGGCGCTTTCGTCTCAGCCCATATGTGGGTGAGCGGGCCTGCCGCGCAAGAGAGGCGAGAGAGGAATGACGGAGGCGCGTTGCGCGGGCCTGACCTCAACAACGGCCCAGTCTCCGGCGCTCGTGCGGCAGCCCGTCCCCTGCATCGTCTCTTCAATGCCGATCTCGGCACGGAAATTCCGGCACAGCCGCCGATCCTGCGCAAAAACCTCGCCGAGCGGCATGAACGAACCCTTCAGGCCGGAGACCGGATTGGCCCAATCGACCGGCGCGCCGGGGCCCTGCGGGTCGAGCGCAACCCCAAGCGCGGCCAGAGCGCGGCGCGAATCCTCAGAATCGAGCCGCGGCGACAGCGGCGAGGAAAAGCGCGCGACGGATTCGGCGACATCCTCGCGCGAAATGAACCCCGGCAGAGGGATCGCCGTAGAACAACCGGCCATCGCAGGGGCAAGGGCGCAAAGGGCGATGAGGCGCAGACGCAGCGCCATGCTATATTTGGGCTGATGAGACATGTTTCGGCCCGTCCGGCTCCAGGAGCAATGTTCTCAAATCAAACGACGGAACAGGTTAATGCAAAGTGACTTTACCGAGGCTGGCGACCCATTTCCGCTTTTCCGGCAATGGTTCGAAGAGGCCGGCGCAAAAGAGATCAACGACCCCAATGCCATGACGCTCGCAACCGTCGATTCAGACGGCATGCCGGACGCCCGCATGGTGCTGCTGAAGGGGCTCGAGCCGAGCGGTTTCGTTTTCTACACAAACAGCGAAAGCGCCAAGGGTCTCGAATTGTCATCGAACATGAAAGCCGCACTTGTTTTCCATTGGAAATCGTTGCGCCGCCAGGTGCGCGTGCGCGGGCCGGTGGAAATGGTGAGCGCGCGCGAGGCTGACGAATATTTTGCCTCGCGTCCGCGCGACAGTCGCATCGGCGCATGGGCGAGCAAGCAATCGCGCCCGATGGAAGGCCGTTTTGCATTGGAGAAAGCAGTGGCGCGCGAAGCCGCGCGTTTTGGTCTGGGCGAAGTGCCGCGTCCCCCGCATTGGAATGGCTATCGCATTCTGCCCGTGCAGATCGAATTCTGGCAGGATCGTCCGTTCCGTCTGCACGATCGCGTCACCTTCAGTCGGCAAACGCCTGACAGCGCGTGGAACAGGGAGCGGCTGTATCCGTGAGCCGGCTTTATCCAGACCGTCCCTTTCTGGCAGCCAGTATCGCCGTGTTTCGCGAAGGCAAAGTTTTGCTTGGCGCACGCACGGCCCCGCCCGCGGCAAATGTTTTTTCATTGCCGGGCGGCGTGGTGGAAACGGGCGAGACGCTTGAAGAGGCGGCTTTGCGCGAATTGCAGGAAGAGACGGGCGTCACGGCGCGGATCGTCGGTTTTGCCGGGCATACGGAAGTCCTTCAGCGCGATGATGACGGGCGCGTGCGACGGCATTTTGTTGTGGCTTCTTTCGCCGCCCATTGGCTCGCAGGCGAGGGCGCTCCAAGCGCGGAAGCGCCGCAATTGATCTGGGCCGATCCCGCAGCGCTTGGCGATCTGCCGGTGACGCCGGGGCTGATGCGCATTTTAAAACTGGCGCGCAATGTGATGGACAATGCATGATGAGGCTTGCAGCAATCGCTCATCTTTGTGCGGCCATCCTGCCAGCCTTCACCCTCAGCGCCATGGCGCAGACAAAACCACCCGACACGCCCCCGCCCTATGAGCCGCAAATGATGCGGCTGGCTGAAATCCTCGGTGGATTGTCCTGGCTGCGCACTTTGTGCGGCCATCAGGACGGGCGCGAATGGCAGGCGCGCATGAAACAGGTGATGGATGCCGAGAAACCCGATGAAGCACGACGCGAAAGACTGGCAGGCGCATTCAATCGCGGCTTTGCCGGCTATCAGGTGAATTACCGAACCTGCACGCAAAATGCAGAACTCGCTGCCGAGCGCTTGATCGAGGAAGGCGGCCGGCTGACGCGCGACGTTTCAATCCGCTTTGGCGGCGACTGATCGCAGGCGCGCAGGCACAGGCTCCCGGCCATTAACCTTTTCGAAAGAGGAGGACTTACGGGAACTTATACTAGCCGTTAGTGTCTGCCTCGAAATGAACGACCTGAACCTGACATCCATCGAAGACCCGGAGGCCGCCGAAACCCGGCGCGAAGCTCTTGGCTTTGTTACAGAAGCCTTTGCCGAAGCGATCCTCGCCGGCATTGAGAGCGATTCTTTCGCTCATGCCGCTTTGTTTGCGGCTTTTCAGGAATTGGTCCTCATTCATGGCGAAGACCATGTTGCGGCTTTCGCCCGCAGCCTGCCCGAGCGGATCATCGGCGGCGAATTTTCGCTGGCCAGCCGCCATTAGACCAGCCAGTCTTCGCTCTGCCCCCTTGCAGCGCTAGACAAGGCCCATGGCCAAAGCACCCGCCGAACAGATTTCAGCCCCCATAACAGATCCCGCCGCCTTGCCGGCGCGCGTGGCAGCCATGCGCGCGAAAATTCTGGAAGCCGCCGGCAGTGGCGAGCTTGAGCGCCTGCGCATTCCCGTCGAATGGAATGAATTGCCGCCGATTTTCGAGCGCGGGCTCAAAAAAGGGCCGGGCTTCGATCCGCTGGCCGTGCTCAAGACCCGGTCATTCGATGGCGAGGGCCGCGAAATGCTTGCCATTCTGAAGGCTGTGCTTGAAGAGCCCTGCATACGCGCCAAGCGCGGCCCTTTCGAAACCTTTGTCTGGCCGGCTTTGGCGCTTGCGCCCCCGCGCGATCCTGACCCACAGGCACGGATCGCTGCCCTGCGCTGCCAACGCTTTGCCGACCTTGGCCTCTCCCCGCCCCGCATCCACATGGTCCGGATCGGCGCCGATGCCGTCTGGCATAGTTTCATGCCAGAGGTTTGAGCAATCAAGCCTTGCGCTGGCGCGCCCGCATCCCCATACCTTGTTCAGCATGGCAAACGGAGACGGCAAAATGGCTTCAGCTTTTCTCGACGACCGCGGATTGCTGCGCGTCGCCGGGCAAGATGCGAGGAGCTTCCTGCAAGGGCTCGTCACCTGCAACATGGATAAAGTGAGCCGCGAACAGGCCGGCTTTGGCGCGCTGCTGACGCCACAAGGAAAAATCCTGTTCGATTTTCTCATCGTCGAAGATGAGGCGGGCTTCCTGCTCGATACGGATAGCGCACAGATCGGCGCACTCGCCAAACGGCTCGCCATGTACAAATTGCGGGCCCAGATCGCGATTGCCGAAGAACCGGCTCTCGGCATTCTTGCTTTGTGGGATGGCGAGGCGGAGCCCGCGGGCGATGCGCTTATCTTTGACGATCCACGCGATGCGCATATGGGCCGTCGCGCCATTCTCGATCGCCTGCAGGCGCAAGCAGCCGCGAAAGGCACGCGCAGCGACTACGATATGCATCGCATCCATTGCGGGATTCCCCAGGGCGGAATCGATTTTCAATGGAACGATATTTTCCCCCATGATGCCGATATGGATCGCATCCACGGGCTCGATTTCCGCAAGGGCTGCTATGTCGGACAGGAAGTCGTCTCGCGCATGGAGCATCGCGGTGCATTGCGCAAGCGCATCCTGCCGGTGCAATTGCGCGGCGATATTCCCGCGCCGGGCAGTGAGATTCTTGACGGCGACATGCTCATCGGCGCTTTGGGATCGGCTGCAGCCTCCGGACGCGCGCTGGCCATGATCCGCACCGACCGCGCGGCTGAGGCTGTGGCTGGCGCAAGGCCGCTCACCTGCGCGGGCGCTCTTGTGGACATTCTGCCCGAGCCCGATATGGGAGCGCGATAGGCTTTCGCTTGGCCGCAGCAGCAGCTAGATTCGCCCCGCATGATCGAAAAACCCCTGCGCACCCATATTCTGCATCAAGATGGCAAGGCCCGTTGCCCCTGGCCGGGCGTCGCCGATCCGCTCTATATCGCCTATCACGATGAGGAATGGGGCGTGCCCGAATGGGACGATCGCGCTTTGTTTGAAAAACTGCTTCTCGACGGATTTCAGGCAGGGCTCTCGTGGATCACCATT
>CANHAW010000147.1 GCA_947458675.1 Beijerinckiaceae bacterium | reverse complement strand
GGCGCAGCCTGTCCTCGGCGCGCTCGATCGTCCAATCCAGCAGACGCGTGGCGACCGAGGGGCGCTCTGCCAGCCAATGATCGAATGAATCGCGGATCGTGCCTTCCACAATACGCGTTGCCTCGACCGTCATCAGACGGCCTTTGTTCTGGCCCTGAAATTCCGGCTCGCGAATGAAGACGGAAATCAGCGCGGCGCAGGACACCATGACATCGTCGGAGGTGATGATTGAGGCGCGTTTGCTCTGATTGATACGCTCGGCATGATCCTTCAATCCGCGCAGAAGTGCCGTTCGCAGGCCCGTTTCATGCGTTCCGCCATCGGGCGTGGGGATTGTGTTGCAATAGGAATGAACGAAACCGTCGTCCTGCGCGAGCCAGGAGACAGCCCATTCCAGCGAGCCATGGCCGCCCGGTTTTTCAACCTTGCCGAAAACGGTCTGGTCGAGAACCTGTTCGCGGCCCTCAATGTCCTGCGCGAGATAATCTTTCAATCCGCCGGGGAAGCGAAACACGGCTTGGGCAGGAATATCGGAGCCGGTAATCAGACTTGCATCGCAGGACCAGCGGATTTCAACGCCGCCGAAAAGATAGGCCTTTGAGCGCGACATGCGGAAAAGACGCGCCGGTTTGAAATGCGCGCTCTTGCCGAAAATTTCTGCATCGGGCTTGAAGCGCACGCGCGTGCCGCGCCGGTTCGGCGCTTTGCCGACTGTCTCGATTTTTCCTTTGGCATGGCCGCGTTCAAACACTTGCCGATAGAGCATCTGCCCGCGCGCGACTTCCACTTCGAGCCGCTCGGACAAAGCATTGACGACGGAAATGCCGACGCCGTGCAGACCGCCAGATGTCTGATAAGCGCCCGAGTCGAATTTGCCGCCCGCATGCAGGGTCGTCATGATGACTTCGAGCGCCGATTTTTTCGGAAATTTCGGATGCGGGTCGATGGGAATGCCGCGGCCATTGTCGGTGACCGTCAGCCAGCCGTCTTTCTCCAGCGTGACTTCGATAAAGGTCGCATGACCGGCCACGGCCTCATCCATCGAATTGTCGATGACTTCGGCAAACAGGTGATGCAGCGCGGCCTCATCGGTGCCGCCAATATACATGCCAGGGCGCCGGCGGACGGGCTCCAGCCCCTCCAGAACTTCGATGGATGCCGCCGTATAGCCGGCTTCCGAGGGCGTGCCCACAGCCCGGCGCGGCTCGCTGGCCGCTTTGCTGGGGCTGGCCTTTTGCGGGGGCTGCTTGCGCGCCGCACCACCGCCGAAAAGATCGCCGTCCGAAGCCATTGGGCCGCCCTTGTTTGTGGATCATCCGTATCGAGGGGCCGGGGGCCCACGACTCGCCTTGGTGATGCACTATCGCATGAATGCGGCGCAACAGGGAACGGAACGGAAACGTCCGGTTCTTCACAGGTCAGGGCCGGAGCTTGGCGGCACTCTAGCGATAAACCAGCACCGGGCGCGCCGTGAGGGCCAGAACGCGCTGGGTGACGCTGCCGAGCATGACCCTGTCGAGGCCGCGCCGGCCATGCGAGGCCATGACGATCAGATCGGCCTTGCTCCGGTCGGCCTCGGCCACAATGGCCTCTGCCGGGCCGCTGTCGGCCTTATAGACCGTCTCGCAATCGATCTTTGCCTGTTTGGCCTTTTCCTTTGCGCGTTCCAGCACGATTGTCGCGTGGCGCTCGGCCAGTTCGTTGTAATCCTGCAGGGGATTATGGTCGCCTTCTCGCGCTTTGCGTGCCATTTCCAGAGCCGACCAGCGTTCCGTCACGGTGAGGATCGTGACTTTGGCAGCGAGCTGGTGCGCCAGTTCCAATCCGTGATCGATGGCTTTCTCGGCCGTTTCGGATCCGTCGGTCGAGATCAGAATATGGGTGATCATTTTCATCTCCGCCTGTGCGATGGCCTGCCTGCGAATGGGGGTTACTTGCCCCCCAGATCGAGAATGAAGGCGATGAGCGAGTCGATCTGCACATCGTCGAGAATGATGTCGGGCATATTGGCATGCGAGGAGCGCAGGAAGACGCGCAGCGAGAGCGCTGTCGTTTGCGGCATGGCGCCGACAGCGGCGAAATCGGGCGGCGAGGCATCGCGTCGGCGATTGCCGCCGAATGTATGGCAATCGGCGCAAAGCGCTTCCGCCAATATGCGGCCCTGCTTGACCATAATCTCATCCTGCGCGGCGTGGACGAAAGAAGGGCCTGCAATCAGGGCCAGAAACAATGCGGATGTTTTTAGCAAAGCGGTGCGCGGCATCATGGGCATATCTCCGGCTTGATCCTTGGCCTGGCCATCACACCGCTTTTTGTGTGGTGGTCCGGTCGAGGGCGCCAAAATATCGCCGTGCATGGGCGACGATCTGCCCGTCACTCGGGTGATCTGCCGGTTCAACGCCGCAGATGCGCGAAAGGAGATGCTCATCATGATGGCCGATATGTTTGATCAGCTCTGTCTTTGCCTCACCCGGCCCGGTGATGAGAATCTCGCCGGCATCGGCGACGGCCTTGGCAACGACATGCAGGAAGCGCGCATCCTGGCTGCCGTTCTGTTTCTTTCTTGAATGATGCGACTTCAGCGTCAGCTTGTCCGTCGCCTCCACATTGAAATGAAAAACGCGCGCTTCGTTGTGATCGATCCAGACAACGGCATGGAAATGCGACATGTGTCTCTCCTGATGGTTGAGCGTATTCTCCTCTTGTTTAGCCATGGCGGCATTGACGGGGATCAACAGGAAGCGGAAGCTTGGGGCATATTTCAGGGGCGCCCTTATGCGGACATTTTCAAAGGCGCGCGGATTGCGAATTTGAAAGAATTGCGTTGCAGCGTCGCTGGCCATCCATGGCGGATTGCTTATGCCTTTGATCCCGTTCGCCGTGCGGTTTTGTTGGTCGGTGGCTCCAAGGCCGGAGTGAATTCGGAATTATTTTACAAGCGGCTCATTCGAACAGCTGAAAAGCGATGGCAGGATCATTTGCGATGGAACAGAAGCGATTTGTGACATTGGAAGAGATGATCGCGCGGCTCCCCACCGCAGAACAGGCAGCGATTAAAAAGCGCTCCGCAGAACTCATCAATGAAGCGGTGACGTTGCAGCAGATGCGCAAGGCACGCGCGCTGACGCAAAAGAAGCTCGCCAAGAAATTGGGTGTGGGGCAGGTGGCCATCAGCAAGCTGGAAAGCCGCAGCGACCTTCTGCTCTCGACCTTGCGGACCTATATCGAAGCCATGGGCGGCACGCTGGATCTCATCGTTCGTTTTCCCAACGGCCAGCCGGTGAAGCTGGTGACCCTTGGCGTTGAGGATGAAGCCCCAATGCCAAAGCCCGCGCCGAAGAAGGCGAAGAGCGTGAAGCGCAAAGCTGTGCGGAAGGTCGCCGCAAAAAAGCCCCCGCGCAGGGTGCCGGTGCGACAAGCGGCGGAATAGTTTCTGCAACAAAAAAGGCCCGGATCGCTCCGGGCCTTTCTTTTTCTGTCCTGCCAAAAATCAGCAGGAATAATACATGTCGAATTCGACCGGATGCGGCGTCATTTCGAAGCGCATCACGTCCTGCATCTTCAGCTCGATATAGCTGTCGATGAAGTCGTCGTTGAACACGCCGCCTGCCTTGAGGAAGGTGCGGTCCTTGTCGAGGTTCGACAGAGCTTCGCGCAGGCTGCCGCAGACGGTCGGGATCTTCTTGAGCTCCTTCGGGGGGAGATCGTAGAGATCCTTGTCCATGGCCGGGCCCGGATCGATCTTGTTGGCGATACCGTCGAGGCCAGCCATGAGCATGGCCGCGAAAGCGAGATAGGGATTGGCTGTCGGATCGGGGAAGCGAACTTCCACGCGCTTGGCCTTCGGGTTCGCCGTATAGGGGATGCGGCAGGAGGCCGAACGGTTGCGCGCCGAATAGGCGAGCAGCACGGGGGCTTCATAGCCCGGGACGAGACGCTTGTAGCTGTTCGTCGACGGGTTGGTGAAAGCGTTCAGCGCCTTGGCATGCTTGATGATGCCGCCGATGTACCACAGGCATTCCTGGCTGAGGTCGGCATATTTGTTGCCGGCCATGACCGGCTTGCCGGCCTTCCAGATCGACTGGTGGACATGCATGCCCGAGCCATTGTCGCCATAGATGGGCTTGGGCATGAACGTTGCCGTCTTGCCATAGCTCTGCGCGACCTGATGGATGCAGTACTTATAGACCTGCATGTGGTCGGCCATCGTCGTCAGCGTGCCGAACTTGAGACCAAGTTCATGCTGCGCGGAGGCGACTTCGTGGTGGTGCTTTTCGACGACAGCGCCCATGGACTGCATGGCCGCAAGCATTTCGCCGCGCATGTCCTGAGCCGAGTCGATCGGCGGAACCGGGAAATAGCCGCCCTTGGTGCGCACGCGGTGGCCGAGATTGCCGCCCTCGTAAGCCGTGTCCATGTTGGTCGGCAGTTCGATATTGTCGAGAACGAAGCCCGTGTTGTACGGGTCGGCCTTGAAGCGCACGTCGTCGAAGACGAAGAATTCGGCTTCCGGACCGAAGAAGGCCGTGTCGCCGATGCCCGTGGACTTCAGGAAGGCTTCCGCCTTCTTGGCAATGCCGCGCGGATCGCGATTGTAGGGCTCGCCGGTGGAGGGCTCGAGCACGTCGCAGGTGATGACCATCGTGGAGGCCGCGAAGAACGGGTCCATGCAGGCCGAGGTCGGATCGGGCAGGAGGGTCATGTCCGACTCATTGATCGCCTTCCAGCCGGCAATCGAGGAGCCGTCGAACATCGTGCCTTCGGAGAACATTTCCTCGTCGACCAGGGTCTGGTCGAAGGTCACGTGCTGCCACTTGCCACGCGGATCGGTGAAACGCAGATCGACATACTTGATGTCATTGTCCTTGATCGCCTTCAGGACGTCCTTGGCGGTCTTCATCGTTTAGTCCCTCTCTTCAGAAACGTTCAGCCGGGGTGAGGCTCGTGGCGGCTCTCGGTTGATGGCCGAACCGCTTGCGCAGTCCGACCGGTTTGTCAGGGTCTTTGGGGCGCCTTGGCGCCTTGCAGACCCTGGAAACAGTCTGTCGGGATTGGGCCGGGTGGCCCGAGGTCAGATCGCGTCCGTTCCGGTCTCTCCGGTGCGGATGCGAATGGCCCCCTCGATATTGGATACAAAAATCTTGCCATCGCCGATCCGGCCCGTTTGGGCGGCCTTGCGGATGGCCTCGACGGCACGGTCGACCATGTCGTCGCCGAGCACGATTTCGATCTTCACCTTGGGCAGGAAGTCCACGACATATTCAGCCCCACGGTAGAGTTCCGTGTGACCTTTCTGCCGGCCAAACCCCTTGGCTTCGGTGACGGTGATTCCCTGAAGCCCCGCTTCCTGCAGAGCTTCCTTCACTTCATCCAGCTTGAACGGCTTGATGATCGCCTCGATCTTTTTCATGCGCGCTCGCAACTCCCCGCAGTTCCGGCCGGCTACGCCCCCGGGTCCGGAGGCGGTCGAACGGTTTGCAATGGCGGGCTCATAGCACCTGCCGTGCCACAGCGCTACGGCCATGTTTCGCAAGGCGCCCCGACGGCCAGCCGTCAAAAAGGGACCATAGAGCGATATTTTATCGGGCGACATGCTGAAAATATTGGCAGTTTCTTGCACAAATAATCAGCAACGGCCTGCGATCTAGTCATTCCGTCTCAACCTACGGAATAAACAGGTTTTTTTAGGCCAGCCCGGTCCTGACAGGCCGGGCCGGTCCATTTTCACAATTCCTTGCGGTGGTCAGCCTGCTGTCGCATGGACCCGGACCGGCGGTCGTATTGCTTCGGGCAGGCGCATGACGGCGGCCCCGACTCCGGTGGATAATTGCTGCAGGCAAATCTGGCGCCCGTTCTGGAAACGGATTCCATCGCGATAGGTGCCCTGGTCGAGGCGGATGAAAACAACCTCCTCAATGCTGCGCACGCCCAGCGCCGTCTGGATTTCACGCGGGATGTTTTCCAGCACCAGCGGCGTGTCGTACTGAACGCAAATGGCGGTGTTGCAATCTTTTGGTGCGGTCAGTCCGATAGAACCCGAGGCAAAGCG
>CANHAW010000146.1 GCA_947458675.1 Beijerinckiaceae bacterium | reverse complement strand
TGGAAGCCGTCGTTCGCCGCCTGCAGGATTATCTGCGCTCCATGGCCCCGATGCAGGTGGCCAAGCTCCGCTCCACTTTGATCATCGGCGGCTATTCCGCCAATTGCGGAACGCCCGAAGTCTGGAATCTCGTCTTCGACTCGCGCGAGGGTGTGAGCGTGTCGCAGGTCTGGTCGCCCACCGAATATGGTATTTGCTGGGAGGGATCGGGCGAATGCCTGCATCGTCTCATGAGCGATGAATTCAGCGCCGGTGAGGGGACGAATGAAATCTCAAGCCCGACATTGGTAACACCGGGCATGCCCATTCACGATGCGATCGCGCTGACGAAATTCCTGATGGAAGCGACAATCGGCTATGTGCGCTTTCGCGTCGATCTGCAGCCCAAGACGGTGGGAGGGCCCATCGATATAGCGGTGATCACGCGCCACGAGGGTTTTCGCTGGGTGCAGCGAAAAAAGCTCTCGTCGGGCGGGGGATCGGGAACGGCGCGCTAATTGCGCGAGCGCCAGAGCGGATAGGTGAGCAGGGCGCAGGCGGTGGCAATCGAACCGCGCAGGAAGGCCTCTCCCGGCGTCGTATTTTCGATCATGCCCCACATAATGCCGAACATGAACGCAAAGCCCATGCCGACGGCGAGTTTTTTGTCGCGGATCATATTGCCTGCCGCTCCCCAATTCCGATGCGGGCGACAGCGTCCCACAATTCGTCAAAATGACTGATCACAACATCCGGCGCAAAGGTCGAGACGTGCTGGTCTGTATAGCCGAAATCGACGGCGACGACCGGGATGCCGGCGGCTTTCGCTGTGTCGATATCGGTGCGTGAATCGCCCACCATAATGGTCTGCGCCGGGTGGCCGCCGGCCATTTCGATTGTCATCAGCAGCATGCGCGGATCGGGCTTGGCAATATTGCGGCCGTTTTCCCGAAATGTGTCCTGCCCGCAAATGGCGCGGAAACGGTGATCGACGCGCAAAGCCGAAAGCAATCGCTTGGAGGGGATTTCAACCTTGTTGGTGCAAACGGCAAAACCGAAGCCTGCGCCCTCAAACCGGTCGAGCGCGCGCACCACGCCGTCATAGAGATGGCTCTCGTCGGCAATATGGTCCTCGTAATGGGCGAGGAAATCCACAAAGAGGCGGTCGAGCTTTGCGTCTTCCAGCGGGCGTCCCACGGCGGCAAAGCCGCGCTGGATGAGGGCGCGCGCGCCCGCGCCGACCATTTTGCGGGCATCGGCCAGCGCGACCGGCGGAAGATCCTCGCGGGCCAGAATAACATTGAGCGTGGCGCAGAGATCGCCCGCCGTTTCGGCAAGCGTACCGTCCAGATCGAAGACGAGAAGGGGGTTTGACTGCTGCATGGCTACCGCCTAGGGCGAAAATCGGTACAGGTCAAACCGGCCTGCCGCTTTCGCTTGCTGCCAGATCCGTTTTCGCAATAATCGGCATTCAGCAAAAGGTCGTGATGAGGTTGTTCATGTCCCGCCATAATCTGGCTCGCCCCGGTCTCGTCCTGATTGCTCTGGCCCTGGGGAGTCTGGCCGCCTCCGCCTCAAGTTTCACCTTTCTGGCGGCCCCCGAGATTGAACTCAATCGCGTCTACAGTCTCAACCGTGCGACGGGGGAAGTGGGCGCCTGCCAATATGGATTGAAGGAAAATACCATCGGCGTCACGCTCTGCTATTCGCAAGGAGAGGGCGCCGGTCCGCAGCCGACCAGCGAATATGAGCTCGTGGCCTCTCGGCATGAGCGGGAGGGCGGCGTTTTCCGGGTCGATCTGCGCACGGGCGCCATGTCCATCTGCTATGTGCTCAATGATCTGGTTGTGTGTACGCCGCCGGCAAAATAGGGGCATTTGCCTTTCGCCCCGGAAGCCGTTAAGCGCCCCGCATCGCCTTGTTTTGCTGCGGAGCCGCCATGACCGATCCCGCCGAAGCCGCCAAACGCCTCGCGGCCGCCCGCGCGGTGGACCTTGTCCGCCCCGGCATGCGTCTGGGCCTGGGGACCGGATCGACCGCGGCCCATTTCGTTGCCTTGCTGGGCGAGCGTGTGGCGCAGGGGCTGAAGGTCGTCGGCGTGCCGACATCGGAGCGGACCCGCGAACAGGCTTTGTCGCTCAATATTCCGCTCTCCACGCTCGATGAGACGCCCGAGCTGGATCTGACAATCGATGGCGCCGATGAATTCGATCCGCAATTGCGCCTCATCAAAGGGGGCGGTGCGGCGCTTTTGCGCGAGAAGATTGTCGCGGCAGCCTCTGCCCGCATGGTGGTTGTCACCGACCGCTCCAAACAGGTCGCCACGCTCGGCAAGTTCCCCTTGCCTGTCGAGGTCGACCGCTTCGGCCTTGAATCCACCCGCCGTCATGTCCTTGCTGCAGGCCAGGCCACCGGCTGCACGGGCGAGGTGCGGCTGCGGATGAATGGGCAAGGCCAAGTTTTGGTCACAGATGGCGGTCATGCCATTCTGGATTGTGTCTTTGGACGAATCCCCGATGCAGATGCACTGGCGCATCTGCTCAACGCCATTCCCGGCGTCGTCGAACATGGTCTGTTCATCGGAATAGCGAAGGCGGTGATTGTCGCCGATGCATCCGGTGTCGAGGTTATCGGCGACCTGAATTGAATTTTTTTGCAGGAGACGTCACGTGAAGCTCAAAGCCTTGTTCGGCGCCATTGCGCTGGCCTTTATCGCTGCCTCGTCCATGCCGGCTTTCGCGCAGGGCCAGAAGCAACCGGCTCCGCCCGCCTTTCTCCCCCCCGTCGCGGCTGTGAGCGATGCGCAATTCGCCCTCGGGCGCGAAGTCGTTCAGCTTTCGGGTATCGCTCAGGGCTTTGCGCCTTTCGTCGCTGACATGATGCGCGAACTCTCCGGCAATCTCACGCGCACGCGCCCGGAGCTTGCCAAAGATCTCGGCGTGGTGATGAAGGATGTGATCACGCCGGAATTCAACGCCCGCACGGCTGAAATGGTCGATCATTCGGCCCGGCTTGTTGCCGGTACGATGAGCGAAGCCGAGCTGAAGGAAACGGTCGCTTTTCTGAAAACGCCTGCGGGCAAGAAATATACGGAAATGCAGCCGGCTGTCATGAGCCGTCTCGTTCAGGCGGTCGATGCGTGGAACCGCGATCTGTCGCTCAGCATGGTGGCGCGTGTGCGCGCCGAGATGAAAAAGAAGGGTCACGATCTCTGATCGTCTGAGGGTGCCCACATGTCTTTCGATGTCGATCTCTTCGTCATAGGCGGCGGCTCCGGTGGCGTCCGCGCCGCGCGTATCGCTGCCGGCTATGGCGCATCCGTCATGATCGCCGAAGAATATCGCATGGGCGGCACCTGTGTGATCCGCGGCTGCGTGCCGAAAAAGCTTTACGTCTATGCCAGCCGTTTTGCCGATGATTTCGCCGATGCGGCGGGCTTTGGCTGGACGATTCCGCAAAAGCCCTCCTTTCATTGGCCGACTTTGGTCGCCGCCAAGGAGAAGGAGATTTCGCGGCTGTCGCAGATCTATGGGAATAATCTCGCCAAGGCCGGTGTGCAGATTGTCGACAGCCGCGCCGAGATCGAAGATGCGCAGACCATCGTTCTGAAAAAAGACGGTCGGCGCATTCGGGCGAAAAAAATCCTCGTCGCGACCGGGGCTACGCCCGTGCTCGAGCCCGCCATCCCGGGCCTTGAACATGCGATCAGCTCGAATGAGATTTTCGATCTGCCGGTTTTTCCGCAGCGCCTCCTCGTGATTGGCGCCGGTTACATTGCGCTTGAATTTGCTAGCGTCTTTGCCCGGCTCGGTTCGCAGGTGACGCTTGCCTTCCGTGCCGAAAATATTCTGCGCGGTTTTGACGAGGATATTCGCCAGGGTCTGCGCGTCGAATTGCAGCATGCCGGCATCGATATTCTTGCCGCCAATCTCCCGCAGTCGATTGAGAAGCGCGCCGATGGCCTTGCTGTCATCTTTGCCAATGGCGAGACGCGCGTCGTCGATCAGATCCTGCTCGCCACCGGCCGTCGTCCGCACACAATTGGCCTTGGCCTCGAAAAGGCCGGGGTCGAGATGGATTCAGTCGGGGCGATCAAGGTCGATGCGCATTCGCGCACGAATGTGGCTTCGATTTTTGCCGTTGGCGACGTCACCAATCGCGTCAATCTCACGCCGGTCGCCATTCGCGAGGGCCATGCTTTCGCCGATACGCAATTTGGCGGCAAGGATGTCGTTGTCACCCATACAGACATTCCGACGGCCGTCTTCACCACGCCGGAAATCGGCACGGTCGGGATGAGCGAGACGCAAGCCCGCGAAATGTTCGACGTGGTCGATATTTACAAGACGAGCTTCCGGCCGATGAAGGCGACGCTTTCGGGACGGACGGAAAAAGTGCTCATGAAGATTGTCGTCGACGGCAAGACCGATCGGGTTCTTGGCGTCCATATTCTTGGCCATGAGGCCGGTGAAATGGCGCAATTGCTGGGCATTGCCGTCAAGCTGCGGGCGAATAAGGCAGATTTCGATGCGACCTTCGCCGTTCATCCGACGGCGGCTGAGGAGCTCGTGACCTTGCGCACCCGCACGGAGCGCCACGAGCGCCCCCTCTAGGCGGGGAGGGGCTGCGACAAAGGTCGCGGCCAAAAACCTGTCCCGATTGACCCGCTTTATTGTATAAGCCGCTCGCGCCCTTTGCCGGGGTGCAAGCTGGCTGTTTGGAGATTTTTATGCCTGCCACCCCCTGGACCCCTGACTCCTGGCGCTCAAAGCCCATCGAGCAAGCGCCCGTCTATCCGGATGCAAAGGCTCTTGGCGATGTCGAGCGGCAGCTGGCCGGCTTTCCGCCGCTGGTCTTTGCGGGCGAGGCGCGCAAGCTGAAAAAGGCTTTGGCCAAAGTGCAGGCCGGCGAGTCCTTCCTGTTGCAGGGTGGCGATTGCGCCGAGAGCTTCGCTGAACATTCAGCCGACAATATCCGCGACTTCTTCCGCGTCTTTTTGCAGATGGCGGTGGTGCTCACCTTTGCTGCCGCCTCGCCGGTGGTGAAGGTCGGGCGCGTGGCCGGCCAGTTTGCCAAGCCGCGCACCAATCCAACCGAGAAGATCGATGGCGTCGAACTGCCGATCTATCGCGGCGACATTATCAACGACACGGACTTCACGCCCGAGAGCCGCATTCCCGATCCGCGCCGGCAAATCGAGGCCTATCGCCAGTCGGCGGCGACGCTCAATCTCATTCGCGCTTTCGCCACCGGCGGCTACGCCAATCTGGAAAATGCGCATCGCTGGATGCTGGGCTTTGTCAACGACAGCCCGCAATCGCATCGCTATCAGGAGCTCGCCGACCGCATTACCGAGACGCTGAATTTCATGCGCGCCATCGGTCTTGAGGCCGATGCCCATCAGGAATTGCGCCAGACTGATTTCTACACGTCGCATGAAGCTTTGCTCTTGGGCTATGAGCAGGCCCTGACGCGCATCGATTCCACGTCAGGCGATCCTTACGCCACATCCGGCCATATGTTGTGGATCGGCGACCGCACGCGCCAGGCTGATCATGCCCATATCGAATATTGCCGCGGCGTGAAAAATCCCATCGGGCTTAAATGCGGCCCCTCGCTGAAGAGCGACGATCTGCTGCGTCTGATTGACATTCTGAGCCCGGCCAATGAGCCCGGCCGCCTGACATTGATCTGCCGTTTCGGCTCGGAAAAGATTTTCGATCATCTGCCCGCACTGATCCGTGCGGTGGAGCGCGAAGGGCGCAAGGTGGTCTGGTCCTGCGATCCGATGCACGGCAATACGATTTCAGCGTCCGGCTACAAGACGCGGCCCTTCGATCGCATCATGAGCGAGATCCGCTCCTTCTTCGCCATCCATCAGGCGGAAGGCACTTATGCGGGCGGCGTGCATCTGGAAATGACGGGCAAGAATGTCACCGAATGCACAGGCGGTGCGCGCCAGATTCTCGAGACCGATCTGCGCGACCGCTATCACACCCATTGCGACCCGCGCCTCAATGCCGAACAGGCCATTGAAGTGGCCTTCCTCGTGTCTGAACTTCTGAAAGCCGAACGCACCGGCAAGGTTCAGCCGGCGGTGAATGCGGC
>CANHAW010000145.1 GCA_947458675.1 Beijerinckiaceae bacterium | reverse complement strand
TGGAACAAATTTGCGCAAATGGCGCGCGAGGCCAAATTGCAGGCGCGCGATGATTTGCGGGCGCCCGATCTCGATTTTCTCTGCACGCTGGACGATGCAGGCTTTCGCGCTTTCTTTTCAGGCTCTCCGATCAAGCGTGTCGGGGTCGCGCGGTTTCGCCGCAATCTGATGGTGGCCGTCGGCAATTCGCGCGACACAGAATTGTTGCCGCGCGCGATTGAAAATCTGGCGCATGAGGATCCGCAGGTGCGCGCCATGGCGGTCTGGGCCGCACGACGCCTGCTCGATGACGAATCTTTCTCTGCGCTGGCGCAAGAGCATGCAGGCGAGAAGGATGGCGATGTGAAAAGCGAATGGCAGGCTGGCCTGACGGAGATGCAAGCATGAATCTTTTTGTCTTTGGTCTGGGCTATTCTCCGCTGGCCTTTCTGACGCGCCACGCATCGCATTTCGGAAAAATCTCCGGCACAGTACGCCAGTCAGAAAAGGCAGAGCGTCTGGCGCGCGAGCGCCAAATCGAAACCATTGTTTTCGATGGCGGTGAAGTGAGCCCTGAACTTGTGCGCGCTCTGGCGCAGGCAGATGTCATTCTCGTTTCCGTGCCGCCCGGCGAGCGGGGCGATCCGGCGCTGAAAATTTTTGCGCGCGATGCCATTGCCATGCCCGCACTCCAGCGCATCGTCTATCTCTCCACCATTGGCGTCTACGGCGATCATGGCGGCGGCTGGATCGATGAGAACACGCCGGCGCGCCCTTCTGCAGGGCGTTCGGATGCAAGATTTGCAGCCGAAGAGGGCTGGAGCGCGCTTGCGCGTGAGCGGCATGTCGAGATCGACATTCTGCGGCTTGCCGGCATTTACGGGCCGGGACGCAATTCGCTTGCGGCTCTGAAAACTGGAACGGCCAAGCGCATCGTCAAGCCCGGACAAGTGTTCAATCGCATTCATGTCGAGGATATTGCCGATGCGATCATGGCCTGTATCGCCGGTGCAAAAGCGGGCGCCATCTATAATGTGACGGATGACGAGCCCGCGCCGCCCCAGGATGTGGTGACTTTTGCCGCCGATCTGCTGGGTGTTGCGCCACCGCCCGAACAGGATTTTGCCTCTGCAGAACTCACGCCCATGGCGCGCAGTTTTTATGCCGAGAACAAGCGCGTTTCCAATGCGCGCATCAAGCGCGACTTGGGTTTTGCATTCAATCACCCGACCTATCGCGAGGGCTTGCGCGCATTGCTTGCAATGGGCGAGGGGCGCTGAGATCAGGCCGCCCGTTTCTCCGGCGAGAAATGGTCGAGATATTTGGCGTCGATTTTCGACACCGGCATAATGACCAGCACGTCGACCGTACCAAATTGGCGGTCGACGACTGCGCCCTCGCCGAAAGTTGCGCCGAGCCGCAGATAGCCGCGCACCAAAGTTGGCAGCGCATCGAGCGCGCGGCGCAGATCGATGATCTCAGCTGAGATCATATCCATGCCGACGCTTTGCTCAGGCAGCGCGCGCGCCGCCCATTCGCCCTGCGCAAGCGCATGGTGATGGAGGAAAGACAGGCCAAGCGCATGTTTGAGCGGGTTTGCGCCCTCGAAAGAGGCGCAGCCAATCATGGCGTCGATGCGATAATGCTGCACATAGGCTGCGATGCCGCGCCACAAAAGTTCAATCGTGCGCTTGGAGCGATAGGCCGGCAGGACGCAGGAGCGCCCGAGCTCGAGAAAATTCTTGTCGCCATGCTTGGCCAGCAGCGGCGCAATGTCGAATTCCTGCGCGCTGTAAAAACCGCCGTTCTTGTCCGCAATATCCTTGCGCAAGAGCCGATAGGTTCCCACCACTTTCGGCTTGATCCGCCCGAAGCGGTTTTTTGCGGCATGGTCGATGACCAGCATGTGGTCGCAAATGCGATCGAAGGGGCAGATGTCGCGGCGCGCCAGTGCAGAGCGCGCATCGGCAATAGCCCCGCCTTCCCCGAAGAAGACATTGTAGCGCAACTTCTGCGCCCGGCGAATGTCCTTCTTGGTAATGGCGAGGCGAACTTCGAGCGTGCCCATCCGGCCGAGCGATGGATCAAGCGTGCCATGGTCGCGCACCGCGCGCGGCATTTTCAACGGCAATGCGCGGATGGTGCCGCCAAACCCTGTGACCACGGCCTGCTTCAGGAAAACGGCTTGCGAAACAAAGAGAGCCATGCGTCCCCACCTATATATCTTCCTTTCAGAAGATCACGATCAGCCGACGCTTTTATGACGGTTTCGCTCAAGCTGGAAAGGTTCTGAAATCAGAAGCTTATCAGGCAGCCTCCGCTGCCCCTGAGACAGAGCCGCGATAGGTCAGGGCTTCCGCCACATGGATGCGCTGCACGGCCTCTGATTCGTCGAGATCGGCGAGCGTGCGGGCGAGTTTCAGCACACGATGAAATCCGCGCGCCGTCAGCCGCATCCGGTCGGCCGCCTCGCGAATGAGTTTTTCGCCCCCCGCATCGGGACGCGCAGCGGTTTCGATCACTTGCGCGGGCGCCGCGCTATTGGTGGCAATGCCCGGCAGGCCAAGGGCTGCATAGCGGTTGCGCTGGATTTCGCGCGCATGCATCACACGTGCGGCAACCTCGCGCGAGCCTTCTTCTGCAGGCGGCAGCAGCAGATCGGCAGCCGAGACCGCAGGCACTTCGAGCACGAGGTCGAAACGGTCGAGCAGCGGGCCCGACAGCCTGGCCTGATATTGCGCCATGCAGCGCGCATTGGGCTGGCGCTTGCAGGCGTGGCCCGGATCGGTCGCATGGCCACAGCGGCAGGGGTTCATGGCAGCAACAAGCTGAAAGCGCGCCGGATAGGTGACGCGATGATTGGCGCGCGCAATGGCCACTTCACCGGTCTCGATCGGCTGGCGCAGCGAATCCAGCGCCTGCATGGAAAATTCCGGCAATTCATCGAGAAACAGCACGCCGTGATGGGCGAGCGAGACTTCGCCCGGTCGCGCATGAATGCCACCGCCCGTGAGTGCGGCCATGGAGGCGGAATGATGGGGCGCGCGAAACGGCCGCCGGTCGGTGAGTTCGCCCCCCGCCAGCGCACCCGCCACCGAATGAACCATGGAGACTTCGAGCAATTCGCGCGGATTGAGCGGCGGCAGGATGGAGGGAAGGCGCGCCGCCAGCATGCTTTTGCCCGCACCCGGCGGGCCGTTCATCAGCATGTGATGGCCACCGGCGGCAGCGATTTCCAGCGCGCGCTTGGCGCTTTCCTGCCCTTTGATGTCGCGCAGGTCGGGCTGTGCCGCGCCTTGTGCGCGCATGGCCGGGGTGGGGCGGGCGAGCACTTGCGTGCCGCGAAAATGATTGGCGAGCTGGATGAGCGAGCGCGGCGCGATAATGTCGATCTCAGATGAGGCCCAGGCGGCCTCCGGCCCGCAGGCGGCTGGGCAGATCAGCCCCTGTCCGCGCGCATTGGCGGCCACCGCTGCAGGCAGGCAGCCGGCCACTGCCGTGATCGATCCATCGAGCGCCAATTCGCCCAAAACCGTATAGCCCGCCAGCGCATCGCTCGGGATGGCGCCGATGGAGGCCATAATGGCCAGTGCAATCGGCAGGTCGTAATGGCTTCCCTCTTTCGGCATGTCGGCGGGGGCGAGATTGACCGTGACGCGCCGCGCCGGCATGGCAAGCCCTGCCGCGATCAAAGCCGAGCGCACACGTTCGCGCGATTCCCCGACCGCCTTGTCGCCCAGCCCGACGACTGAAAAGGCGACATTGCCATTGGAAATCTGGACCTGAACATCGACCGGCCGGGCCTCGATCCCTTCGAAGGCGACTGTCGCGACCCGCACCACCATGACCCGGCCTCCTGACGCAAGGACAGGCGTGAGCTTGACCCATGTTTCAGATATTGGCAAGAACATTTCATGAACTGTGAATTATGGGGGCAGCCCCCGCTCACGTCCCGCGCGGCTTGGCGCGCGTGGTCGGCGCGGCTTGGGCTGGATCGTCCGGCCAGGGATGGCGCGGGTAGCGGCCCTTCATTTCAGCTTTCACGGCGGCCCATGAGCCTTTCCAGAAACCCGGCAGATCTTTGGTGATCTGGATCGGGCGATGGGCTGGGGAGAGCAGATGCAGCGTCAGCGGCACGCGCCCGCCTGCAAGCGATGGATGTGTCGAGAGGCCGAAGAGTTCCTGCACGCGGATGGCAAGAACCGGCCCGCCTTCAGCTTCATAATCGACTGCCACATGCGAGCCTGTGGGCGCGGTAAAATGTGTGGGGGCTTGCGCATCCAGTTTGCGTGTCATGTCCCATGGCAGAAGCGCTGCAAGAGCCGCATCGAGATCGTTTGGCGTGATCGCATTGAGCGATATGCGCCCTTCAAGGAAAGGCGCCAGCCAATCTTGCGCATTTTGCGCCAAAGCCGCGTCGGAAAGATCGGGCCATTCCTCGCCCTCGGCGCGGCGCAAAAACATGACGCGGTCACGCCATTGTTTTTGCGCTTTCGTCCAGGGCAGACGCTCGATGCCAATGGCGGCTATGCCGCGCGCCAGTGCTGCAGCAGTTTCTGCACCCGCTTCAATCGGCAAAATCTGTTCGGAGAGAACAATCGCGCCAAGCCGACGTGCGCGACGGCGGCGCAGCGACAGGCTCGCGCGGTCGAAGCTCACATCATCACGTTCTTCGATCTCGTCTTGTGCCAGCGCGATCACCTGATCTTCGCTCAAGGCAGCAGCAGCAAGAATTCGCGCGGCCCCAGCGCGCCCGCTCACTTCAGCAATGGCGATGAAAGGCTCGCGCGCAAGCCGCTCATGGGCTTCGAGTGCGGCGGCGCGGCCATTGGCCATGAGAAATTCACCCGCCTTGCCGCGCGCTTTTGCAATGCGATCGGGAAAAGCAAGCGCGACAAGCCGTCCACAATCGGACAAGTCGCCGCCGTCCTGATCCTTGCGCCCTGTTTGCCGGGCGGCGACATCGGCAAAATTGCGCGCGAGGCGGCGTGCATCTTCGGCGCGTTGCGCGCGATCGCGGCGCAGATTTTCAACGCGTTCCGACAGATCCGTACGCTCGCCGCCAAGCCCGCGCTCCACCAGCACGGCTGCAAGATCGGCCGCCAGCCGCGCCTCGCCCATGTGTGCTGCTGCAATCACCATACGCGCCAGACGCGGCGGCAGAGCGAGCGCGCGAATGGCGCGGCCTTGCGCTGTAATCGCGCCCTCTTCATCCAGCGCATGCAATGAGCGCAAAAGTGCGCGCGCTTCTTTCACGGCCGGTGCGGGCGGCGCATCGAGCCAGGCGAGTTGCGCGGGCTCGCGCACGCCCCAGGCAGCGAGATCGAGCATCAGGCCCGACAGATCGGCGGAGAGAATCTCGGGCGCGGAAAAAGGTTCGAGCGCGCCGGTGGCGGCTTCTTCCCACAGGCGATAGCAGACGCCGGGCTCTGTTCGTCCCGCACGTCCGCGCCGCTGATCGGCGGCAGCGCGCGACACGCGCATGGTTTCAAGCCGCGTCAATCCAAGATCGGGCTCATAGCGCGGCACACGCGCGAGCCCGCTGTCGATGACGACGCGCACACCTTCAATGGTGAGAGAGGTTTCTGCAATGGACGTTGCCAGCACAATCTTGCGCCGTCCCGCTTTGGCTGGTTGCACGGCGCGATCCTGCGCGGCGCGCTCCATCGCGCCAAAGAGCGGAGCAATGTCGATCGTGTCGGAAACCTTGTCTTCCAGCATGGACGCGAGGCGGCGGATTTCACCTTGTCCCGGCAGGAAGGCAAGGATCGAACCGCTTTCGGCGCGCAAGGCCGTCACGATCACGCGCAGCATATCGTCTTCGAGCCGCGCGCGGGGCTCGCGCGCCGCATGGCGCGTCTCAACAGGATAAGCGCGGCCCTCGCTGGCGATCACGGGGCAATCGCTCATGAGTTTCGACACGCGCGCGCCATCGAGCGTCGCCGACATGACGAGAATGCGCAGATCCTCGCGCAATCCCGCCTGCGCTTCGAGCGCCAGCGCGAGGCCGAGATCGGCATCGAGCGAGCGCTCATGAAATTCATCGAAAATCACGCAGGCGACGCCCTCGAGCGCAGGATCGTCGAGGATGTGCAGTGTGCCTTTGTGTTGTTGAAGAAAGTGGATA
>CANHAW010000144.1 GCA_947458675.1 Beijerinckiaceae bacterium | reverse complement strand
ATGCGGGACTCACGCTTGTCAATGTCAGGAGCGCAGCGAGAGGCGCGAAGCGCCTTACCCTCTCCCATGGGGAGAGTGTGGCCGCGGATGCGGCCGGGTGAGGGTGTAGGATGTCTGGCGATGAAGCGTGCAACCCCTCATCCGGCTGCCCTGCAGCCACCTTCTCCCTCTGGGAGAAGGAGTGCGCACGCACGACCCGACAAATCTTCATATCATCCTCCCGGCGGGGACTGGTGCGCCCCTTTTTGCCGGCAAGGATAGCCGCACTATTCGGCGGCGTCGAGAACCAGCGAGGCCGGGTCGTAATTGAGGATCGGCGCGAGCCAGCGTTCGGCCTCGCGCACATCCATGCCCTTGCGGAGGGCATAATCCTCGACCTGATCGCGCTCCACTTTCGCCACACCGAAATAATAGGCCTCGGGATGCGCAATATAGAGACCTGAAACGGAAGAGCCCGGCCACATGGCAAAGGATTCCGTCAGCTTCACGCCGATGCTTTGCTCGGCGCCCAGCAATTTGAACAAGGTCTGCTTTTCCGTATGGTCGGGCTGGGCCGGATAGCCGGGCGCGGGGCGAATGCCGGCATAATCCTCCTGGATGCGCTGCTCATTGGTCAGCGTTTCATCGGGTGCATAGGCCCAGAATTCACGCCGCACACGTTCATGCATCTGTTCGGCGAAAGCCTCGGCAATGCGGTCGGCAAGCGCCTTCACCATGATCGAGCGATAATCATCATTGGATCGCGCAAAACGCTCGGCAATGCGCTCTTCCTCAAGACCCGCCGTGACGACAAAGCCGCCGATATAATCTTTCACGCCGCTCGATGAGGGCGCGATGAAATCGGACAGAGCCACATTGGGCTTGCCGTCGCGGCGCTGCAATTGCTGGCGCAATGTGTGCAGCATCGCCAGTTTCTCACTGCGTGAATCGCCCGTGTAAAGGGCAATATCGTCGCCAAGACTATTGGCCGGCCAGAAACCGATCACGGCCTTGGGCTGGAACCAGCGCTCGTCCACAATGCGCTTGAGCATGGCCTGCGCATCTTCATAGAGCTGGCGCGCGGCAGCACCCTGTTTGTCGTCTTCAAGAATGGCTGGAAAACGGCCCTTCAATTCCCATGTCTGGAAGAAAGGCGTCCAGTCGATATAGGGAACGAGATCGGCGACATCGTAAGTGCGGAAGGTGCGCGTGCCGATAAAGGTCGGCTTTGTCGGAGTGTAATTTGCCCAATCGATCTTTGTTGCATTGGCGCGTGCACGCGACAGCGGCAGACGCTGCTTGTCATGCTCGGCGCGCGCATGCGCATCTGCAACCTTTTTATATTCGGCGCGGATCGTCTCGACATATTGGTTTTTGGCGTCCCTTGAGAGCAGGGCAGAGACGACGCCGACTGCGCGGCTTGCATCGGTGACATAGACCGCTTGCCCGCGCTTGTAATTGGGGTGAATTTTCACCGCCGTATGGACGCGGCTCGTGGTCGCGCCGCCAATCAGCAGCGGCACATCGAAGCCTTCGCGCTCCATTTCGGCAGCAAGAAATGCCATTTCATCGAGCGAGGGCGTAATCAGCCCCGACAGGCCGATGGCATCGACCTGTTCTTTTTTCGCTGCATCAAGAATTTTCGCTGCCGGCACCATGACGCCGAGATCGATGACTTCAAAATTATTGCAGGCAAGCACGACGCCGACAATGTTTTTGCCAATGTCATGCACATCGCCCTTGACGGTGGCGAGCAGGATCTTGCCGGCACTGGCGCGCTGCGAGCCGCCATTGGCAGCCTTGTCGGCTTCCATATAAGGCATGAGCCAGGCGACCGCCTGTTTCATCACGCGCGCCGATTTGACCACTTGCGGCAGGAACATTTTGCCCGCGCCGAAAAGATCGCCGACGACATTCATGCCCGCCATCAAAGGGCCTTCGATGACATCGAGCGGGCGCGTAGATTTCTGGCGCGCTTCCTCAACATCCTGTTCGATAAATTCTGTCAGGCCATTGACGAGCGCATGTTCGAGGCGCTTTTCGACACTCTCCTCACGCCAGGCGAGATCCTTCGCCTTCACTTCGCCGGTCTGGCCTTTAAACTTGTCGGCGATGGCGAGCAGGCGCTCGGTTGAATCTGCGCGGCGATTGAGGACAATATCCTCGCAAGCCTCGCGCAATTCCGGATCGATCTCTTCATAGACCGAGAGCTGGCCTGCATTGACAATGCCCATATCCATGCCCGCCTGAATGGCATGGTAGAGAAACACTGAATGCATGGCCTCGCGCACGGGCTCATTGCCGCGGAAGGAGAAAGACAGATTCGACACGCCACCCGAGACATGGGCATGGGGCAGATGGGTGCGGATCTGGCGCGTGGCTTCGATGAAATCGACGCCATAATTGTCATGTTCTTCAATGCCGGTGGCGACGGCGAAAATATTCGGATCGAAGATAATATCTTCCGGCGGGAAGCCGACCTGATCGACAAGAATGCGATAGGCGCGTGAGCAGATTTCCACCTTGCGGGCCAGCGTATCGGCCTGGCCTGTCTCATCGAAAGCCATGACGACGACGGCTGCACCATAAAGGCGCACGATTTTCGCCTGTTCGATGAAAATCTCTTCGCCCTCTTTGAGCGAGATCGAATTGACCACGGCCTTGCCCTGAATGCATTTCAGGCCGGCTTCGATGACATGGAATTTCGAGGAATCGACCATGATCGGCACGCGGGCAATATCGGGCTCCGCGGCAATGAGATTCAGATAATCGACCATGACCTTTTGCGAATCCAGCAGGCCTTCATCCATATTGATGTCGATAATCTGCGCGCCATTGGCAACCTGATCGCGCGCGACATCGAGTGCGGCAGCGAATTCGCCATTCTTGATCAATTTACGAAAGCGCGCCGAGCCCGTGACATTGGTGCGCTCGCCGACATTCACAAAGCGAATATCGGGCGTCACTTTGAAAGGCTCGAGTCCGGCCAGCCGCAGCATGGGCGTCACATCGACATGTTTGCGCGGTGCAATGCCGGAAATGCGTTTGGCCAAAGCCTCGATATGTGCCGGCGTCGTACCGCAGCAGCCGCCGATCATATTGACGAGACCGGCATCGGCAAATTCGCCGACAAGCGAGGCCATATATTCAGGGCTCTCGTCATACAGGCCGAATTCATTCGGCAATCCGGCATTGGGATAGGCGACGATATTCGTATCGGCGAGGCGGGCCAGATCGGCAATATGAGCGCGCATTTCGCGCGCGCCCAAGGCGCAATTCAGGCCGATGGCAAAAGGTTTTGCGTGGCGCAAGGAGATCCAGAAGGCCTCTGCCGTCTGGCCCGAGAGCGTGCGCCCCGACAGATCGGTGATCGTGCCGGAAATGATGATCGGCAGGCGTGTGGCAGTGGCAGCGAAAGCATCTTCAATACCCGCCAGCGCCGCTTTGGCGTTGAGCGTGTCGAAAATGGTCTCAATCAACATAATATCGACGCCGCCCTCGATCAAAGCTTGGGCTGCTTGTGCATAAGCAATGCGCAAGTCATCGAATGTGACGGCGCGGAAGCCCGGATCGTTCACATCGGGCGAAATGGAGGCGGTGCGATTGGTCGGCCCCATGGCGCCGGCAACAAAGCGGCGCCGTCCATCGGCCTTCTGGGCGGCATCGGCGGCCTCACGGGCCAGTCTTGCGCCTTCGCGATTGAGTTCGACAGCATAATCCTCAAGCCCATAATCGGCCTGCGCGATTGTGGTGGAAGAGAATGTGTTCGTTTCGCAGACATCCGCGCCGGCGAGAAAATAGCTGAGATGAATCTCGCGAATGGCGTCAGGCTGGGTGAGGATGAGCAGGTCATTATTGCCGCGCAGATCGCGTGGCCAGTCTTTGAATCGCTGGCCGCGAAAATCCTCTTCGGAAAATTTGCGATCCTGGATCATCGTGCCCATGGCGCCGTCGAGCACGAGAATGCGTTCGCGTGCAATGGCCTCGAGGGCGGATCGGATTTCGTCGCCGTTGCGTGGCGTGAACGTGCTCATCAAGAAAACCTCAGGCAGCAATGGTCTTGGGCTCGGGCGCTGTTTTGGCGCGCAGACCGAGCAGGTGGCAGATCGCATAGACGAGATCGGCCTTGTTCATCGTGTAGAAATGAAAATCCTCGATCCCCTCATCGACGAGGTCGAGCACCTGTTCAGCAGCAACAGCTGCGGCAATCAGGCGGCGTGTGGCGGGATCGTTTTCCAGCCCCTCAAAACGGTCGGCCAGCCATTGCGGCACGCTGGCGCCGGTTTTTCTGGCGAAACTTGCCGTCTGTTTGAAATTCTGCACCGGCACGATGCCCGGCAGGATCGGAATATTGATCCCGCGCTGGCGCACGCGGTTGAGATATTTCAGATAGGTTTCATTCTCGAAGAAGAATTGCGTGATGGCGCGCGTCGCGCCCGCATCGACTTTCGCTGCCAAGACGTCAATGTCCTGGTCGAGCGTGCCGCTCTCGGGGTGTTTTTCCGGATAGGCGGAGACCGTCACTTCGAAATCCCCGAGCCTGCGAATACCGGCCACAAGCGCGGTCGATGTTTCATAGCCACCCGGATGGGCGCGAAACATGGAGCCGGGGCCTTCTGGCGGATCTCCGCGCAAAGCCACAATGTGCCGCACGCCGGCTTGCGCATAGGCGCGCACAACATCGTCAATCTCGTCGCGGCTTGCGCCTACACAGGTGAGATGGGCAGCCGGCTTCAGCTGCGTTTCTTTGACGATCCGCGACAGCGTCGCATGGGTGCGCTCGCGCGTCGTGCCGCCGGCGCCATAGGTGACGGAAACGAAACTCGGGTCGAGGGGCGCGAGCCTGGCAATGCTCTCCCACAGGCTTGTCTCCATTTCTTCCGTTTTTGGCGGAAAAAATTCGAACGAGACATGAATTTCGGCCTTGCCGTTGCGGCTTGGGCGCAAAGCGGAATTCATCAGGCAACCTCGCGATTGGGCAGAATGTCGGTGATTATGCGTCGGTCGCGGCCGACGAAAATCGAAACGGTGAGCTGGTCCTGGTCGCCGCTTGCGACCAGATCGCGCTGCAATTGCAGATCGAGTTCGCATTCGGCCAGCATTTCGGCAATTTCTGCATGGGCGAAACCAAGCCGGCGATGGGCATGCTGTTCGCGCAGGAATTCCAGATGATGTGGCGCAAAATCGATAATGACGAGGCGCCCTTGCGGACGCAGGCGGCGCGCGGCCTCGCGCACGGCGCGCGCCGGATCATCGAGATAATGCAGCACCTGATGGATGACGACGAGATCATAGGCATCGCGCTCCACCGGCAGGGCGTAAATATCGCCCTGGCGCAATTGCACATTGCGCAAGCCTGCATGATCGAGGCGCGAACGTGCGACATTCAGCATGGCCGGGCTTTGATCAATGCCGACAACGCGGTCGGCATGAGGAGCAATGAGCTCCAGCATGCGCCCCGTGCCCGTGCCAAGATCGAGGGCCGCATGAAAATGCTGATCGCCGATAATGTCGCGCAGCGCAGCCTCGACACGCTCTTCGGGCACATGCAGCGAGCGGATGCGATCCCAGTCGGCGGCTGTTTCGGCAAAATAGCGGGCCGCCTGTTCGGCGCGCGAGCGGCGCACTTCTGACAGCCGCGCATGGTCGCTGGCCAGCACCGGATCGTCTCGATCGAGGCGTCCGACAATGGCCCCGGCGACTTCGCCCATGGCAGCGCGGTCAGACAGGCGAAAAAACGCCCATGCCCCTTCGCGATGGCGCTCGATCAGGCCGGCTTCCGCCAGAAGTTTGAGATGGCGCGAAATGCGCGGCTGCGATTGACCAAGAATGGTGACGAGTTCGGAGACGGTGAGTTCGGCCTCGGCCAAAAGCGCCAGAAGGCGGATACGGGTGATCTCGCCAGCGGCTTCGAGTGCCGCAATGAGGGTCGCAGGAGAGACCTGGGTCATGGGGTGCCGCCACCGGTTCAACATATAAAGATATCTTTATACGGTAATAGCCGGTCGCGCAACGCCCTGCGCCGCCCGACCTCTCCATTGCGAGGGGCGAAAGCGGCGCCGCCTGACGGTGAGGAGCGCAGCGACGAAGCAATGATCAGGGGCAAGGCGTTTTTCTTGCTTTTTCCTTGCTGAAACAGGCGGCAATTCAACCCTT
>CANHAW010000143.1 GCA_947458675.1 Beijerinckiaceae bacterium | reverse complement strand
GGGCGCCGCCGTCGCCCAGCTTGTTTTGCAGGCAACAGCGCTCGGCCTTGTCGTGCATCAGGCGGGCGGGATCGAAAAGGACCATATCCGCACTGCTTATAAGGTTCCGGAAGACACTGAGGTCATGGTCGGCATTGCCATCGGCTATCAGGCCGATGCGTCCGTTCTGCCGGAAGATCTGCCGGAGCGCGAGATCGCACCGCGGACGCGCAAGGCCATGTCGGATCTTGTTTTTGCTGGCGCTTACGGAGAAACCGCGCGCCTGTGATTATGATCGTGGGGAGCCGGGCGCCTCGCGCCCGCGCTCTGCCACATGCGCAACCTTGTGGCGCAAAGGCAGTGCCGCAAGCCAGACGATGAGGCAGATGCCGCTGGCAATTTCAAAAGTCAGTTGCAGACCCAGTTTTTCTGCCGCAACCCCCGCAGCCAGAGCGCCAATCGCCGTTGCGCCGCGCCAGATCATCCCGTAAAGCGCCATGACGCGCCCGCGATAATTGTCGGGCATGGATGATTGCACCAGAGCCTGAATCGACGTCGACATTGTATTCAGCGTGAAGCCCGACAGGCCTGTAAAAATGGTGCCGATCCAGACATTGGGCGAAATCAGAAACGCGAATGACGACAGAATAAGCCCTAAAAAGCCTGCATAGACGACGAGCGTCAGTCCCTTGAGTTTGCCGCGGCTGGCGATCCAGACCGCGCTGATGGCAGCGCCAATGCCCATGCTCGATGTAAGCCAGGCAAGACCGACCGCGCCGGCATCGAAAACCTGACCGGCGAAACCCGGCAGCATGTCCTGGATCGGGCGCAGCAGAATTGAGGCGACACTGAGCAGCATGAACAAAGGCCAGATGCCGATGTCACGCGCGACATAGGCAAGGCCTTCTTTTGTGTCCGTCAGAATGCTTCGGCCCTCGCGCGGCTCGCGTTTGGGCGGCGGGAAATCGAGCCGGAAAAGCGCGAAAACATAGATCGCCGTTCCAACCGTATGCGAGAAGAAACAGCCTGCCACGCCAAAGAGCGGAATCATGATCGCGGCAATCGAGGGGCCGATGAATCGCGAGACTTGGAAGATCGCAGAATCAAGCGCAATGGCTGTGGCGAAATCCGAACGCGGCACAATGGCCGGCACAACAGAATGACGTGCTGCCTGATGGAAGGGATAGACAAGCCCCGACCAGAGCGACAAGGCCACCAGCAGCGTGATGTTGAGCGTGCCCGTGATCATCGTCACAAACAGCAAAAGATTCTGCACGAAGAGCAAGGATTCCGTGCGCCGGATAATTTTGACGGGATTGCTGCGATCCGAGTAGGCGCCGGCAAAGGGCGAGAGAATGAGCATGGGCGCCAGATCGGCCGCAGCGACAATGCCGAGCCAGAGAGGCGAATGGGTCAGCTCCCAGGCAAGCCAGCCGACGCCGACGCGCTGCATCCATGACGTGACATAGGCCGGACTGCCCCCGCCGACGAACCACGCATAATTGCGATTCGCAAAAACTCGGGTGAGGTGCAGGGGCATGTTGGGAGCGCTCTCAGGGGGCCTTGTCCTGAGAAGTGCCGCATTGCGGCTGCCGGTGCAAGCAGATTGGCGCCGCCGAGGCGCTCAGGCAGCGAGAAAGTCACGTCCGGCCTCGCCTTCCCGCCCTGGAGCGTTAATATCGGCTGGCCGGAACATGCCGGGAGGAAAGAAAATGAACCTGCAGAACAGGCTAGCCGGTCAGGTCGCACTGATCACCGGCGGGGGAGGGGAAATCGGCACAGCCATCGCGCTGCGTCTGGCGGCTGAGGGCTCGGCCGTTGTGCTGGGCGATCTCGATGGGGCCAAGGCTGAGGCCACCGCGGCCCGCGTCATGGCCGCAGGTGGGCAGGCCAGCGCCATTGCGCTCGATGTGGCCGATCCATCGTCCTGCGAGGCCTCCGTGGCCTTTGCGCTCTCGTCCTTTGGCAAGCTCACCACGCTCGTCAATGTCGCTGCCACCGTGATCCCTGACGGCACGGTGGAAACATTGACGCTCGATTTGTGGAACAAGGCGCTGGCCGTCAATCTCACCGGCGCTTTCCTGATGTGCAAATATGCCGTGCCGCATCTGCGTGAGGCAGGCGGCGGCAGCATCATCAATATTGCGTCCCAGCTTGGCCATATCGGCGTGCAAAATCGCGCGCCCTATTGCACGACAAAAGCGGCGCTCATTTTCCTGACGAAGATTCTCGCCCAAGATCATGCGCCCGATCATATTCGCGCCAATTCGATCTCGCCGGGTTTCATCCTGACTGAGCGTTCGAGCAAGCGCGTAGGCGGCAAGGACAAAGCACGCTTGCTCAACGGGCCGCGTCATCTTCTCAACCGCCCCGGCGAGCCGGAAGAAATTGCCGCAGGCGCGGCCTTTCTCGCCTCTGCCGATTCATCTTTCGTGACGGGCACGGATCTTTTGATCGATGGCGGCTATGTGACCTTCAAGGGCCGGATGACGCCGGAAGGCAAGACAGTGATGGTCGGTTGAGGTGCGAAGGGGGATGAGGCCGGGCAAATGGCCCGGCTCGTCTGGCCAAAGCGACTTTTTCGACCTAAAAGCGAATTTGCAATGCCCCGCAAAGAGGGCGGCGCAAGCCTGCGCTCTGCGCATGAGGAGGAAGAATGACCGCTGTCGATACACAGACAGACAAGACGCCCGCCCGCAAATCCTTCACGGAGGTCTGGGTTGTCTGCATCGGTCATGCGCTGACACATTGGTATCCGGCGACTTTCTACATCATCCTGCCGCTCATCGGGAATGAGTTCGGTCTCAATTACACGCAGATCGGCTCGATCATTGCGATCCAATATGCGGCAGGCGCCATTGCCAATATTCCGGGCGGAATGATCGTCGACTCGATGGGCCGCAAAGGCATATTGATGGCGCTCTCGCTGTTCTGGATCGGCGTGCCCTATGTCGTCATCGGCTATGCCAGCGCTTATTGGGTGATCCTGGGCTGCGCCATTCTCATCGGCGTCGGCAATAATCTGTGGCACCCCACTGCCATTCCCTGGCTTGGCAAGCGCTTCCCGGACCGCAAGGGTCTGGTCATGTCGTTTCACAGCATGGGCGGCAATTTCGGCGATGCAGTCGCCCCTCTCGTCATCGGTCTGATGCTGACGATTTTCACCTGGCGCGAAGTGCTGGTGATGAATGTCGTGCCCGGCGTTGTTATGGCCATTCTCATCATGATCTATCTCGGCCGCATCCATACAGCCGACAAGAAGAATGAATCGACCAAGCCCGGTGAGCAGCGGCTCAAGGGCCGCGCTTATTTTGCCGCTTTCGGCGAATTGCTGAAGAGCCGCGCCGTTTTGCTTTTGTCGCTCAGTTCATCCTGCAGGGCGCTGACGATGAGCGCGCTCATGGCCTTTCTGCCGCTCTATCTGGCCAATTACATGGGTTATTCGGCAACCGCTGTCGGCGTGGCGCTTTTCGTCATGCAGGGCGCTGGTTTTGCTGCTGCTCCCATTGCCGGCCATTTGTCCGATAAAATGGGTCGTCGTCAGATCATCATGTCGAGTTTCAGTGTCACGGCTGTCGTGATCCTCGGGATGATCTTTGCCGGCGGCACGGAGCTTTTCGTCTATATGGTCGCTTTGCTCGGCTTCTTCCTGTTCTCGATCCGCGCGGTTTTGCAGGCGTGGTTGCTCGATGCAACGCCCAGCAATATGGGCGGGTCGGCGATTGGGATCATGTTTGGCATGCAGGCAGCCGGTCAGGCCATCGGTCCCTATTGTGCGGGCGTCCTGGCCGATACATTTGGCATTATGTCGGCGTTTTATTTTCTCGCCGCGACGATTGTCATCGCCAATTTCTTCGTCTTCTTCACACCGGTGACGAAAGAAGAGGCGAAAGCCTGACGCCTCTTCTCATAAAGGCCATGCGAAGCGATCCGGAGCGTATGCGGCTCCTGATTGCTTCTTTGTTTTTGGGTCGCTTTACTTCTTCACCGGTCGCTGGAACAAGACGGCCAATTGCTCTTTTGTCAGCGGCGCAGTGAGAAGCTTGTAGGCGACTGCATCTTCCATCATGGCATCGAGACCATCGATCCGATCTGGATTGACGATTTCCTTCGGCAGGAAGTCGGCGCGCACTTTGCGGGCAAGTTCTGGCGTCACTTCGGCCCATTTGGCATAGGCGTCGATGGAGGTCGGATCCGAATACATCCAGTCGATTGTCTCGCGATAGGCGGCGAGATAACGCGCATAGACATCGTTGCGCTTGGTCAGATCATTGGCATTGGCGGCAATGATGCGGATCGACTGGTTGCGGAAGGCCTCAATATCGCGGCCGGGCACCAGCAGGCGCGTGCGGCCATCCATCACGGCCTGATAGGCAAGCGGGGGCGCAGACCAGCCGACATCGATCTGGCCGCTCATCAGCTGCGTGTAGGTTGAGGTCGGGCTGCCTGTGGCAGTCGGCTTTACCTTGACGCCATATTGCTTCTGCATGGCGGCGACCATCATCATGGTCGAGGAGCCGGTGGTGGAAAAGGCAACCGTCTTGTCGCTCGCATCTTTGAAAGTCTTGATCGGCGAATCCGCGCGCACATACCAGAATTCATAAGCGCCCGTGATGGTCGAGCCGATGGCGCGGATCGGCGCGCCTTTCTGGAAAGCGCCCATCACCGAATGCGTGCCGACACCAATGCCGATGTCGACAGATCCCGAAATGACGGCCTGCTGTGTCTCGCCCGAGCCTTGCGTGTAGAGAATCTCCAGCTGCAGGCCATGCTTCTTGAAGAAGCCCTTGTCCTGGCCGAGTTCCGAGACCGAGTTTTCGTAGACGCCGCGCTGGCCGACGGCCACTTTGAGACGGTCCTGCGCCAAAGCGCTTGTTGCGACCGCCATTGTTGTGGCCATGGCAATGGCAAGAGTGCCTGCTCTGATCATTCTGTCCTCCCATCGGCCTGGGCTCTTCGGCCCTGCCTCAAGAAGCAATCTGCATCAGCGCGGCAAAAAAATCACTCAGGTTTCCGGCGGAAGGGTGAGAGTGAGGCCATCGAGTTCTTCAGCCCAGATGATCTGGCAGGAGAGGCGGGATGTCGGCTCGATCAAGGGCAATTCATCCAGCTTGTCGTTTTCATCGTCGCGCGGGGGAAAGAGTTTTCCAGCCCATTCGGGCGCAATGACGACGTGGCAGGTGGCGCAATCGCAGGCGCCGCCACAGACCCCCTCAATGCCGACCCGATAATCCCGCAGGATTTCCATGAGGCGCCAGCCCTCGACCGCCTCCAGACTGCGGCTTTGGCCCTCGCGGTCGATCACATGCACGAAACCCATTCTTGCCTCCGCCGACACGCCGCCAGACCGACGCGACCGTCTGAGTTTGCCTCAAGCTGCGCCGCAAGACCACAGATCTGTGATCAACCGGGCCGATTCTCGTTCATAAGGCGACGAAGGAAAATAAGCCTAGGCTTTTGCCTCTTTTTCTTGCCAAAAGGTGTATTATCAGCCTGAAATCGCGCCATCGTGCCCAATACAGGCGTAAATATGCCCTCGGTCTGTGCAAATTTTCTTGAACTGGGCAGGCAGGGTCTAGTGATCTGCTTGAAAATAACTACGTATGTCTTTGCGGGATAGCCTGCGATGCCCATCCCCCAGAGGGGCGTCGCTCCCCAGGGCTACTCCTCCCTTGACTTGCCCGCCTCTACGTGAGGCGGGCATTTTCTTTTCAGGGTTTCTTCGCGCCCGGCGGATCGACCAAAGCAGCGGCCTCAGCCACAATATTGCGCGGCGAGCCATAGGCTTTGGCCAGCAAAGCGTCGATCTCCGCCCCCGTCAGCGGCTCGATCTCCATCTGGTTTCTCTCGGCATCGGCCAAGAAGTCCGCGTCTTTCATCGTGGCATCGAAGGCCCGACGCAGGGCGGCAAAGCGGTCGGGCGGCGTTCCCGGCGGGGTGGCGAAGGGCCGCCCGGTTTCCTGCCGGATCAGGACCAGTTCCAGCACCTGCTTGCGTTGCGGGTCGGTAATGAGGTCGAGTGCGCTGGGGACATCGGGAAGGTCGGGCAGGCGCGTCATGCTCATTTGCAGAATGACATTGAGCTTGCGCCCAGCGATCCAATCGGGCCGCGAGGCTTTGATCGTGGACCATGACAGTCCGCAAATCCCCTCCGCCT
>CANHAW010000142.1 GCA_947458675.1 Beijerinckiaceae bacterium | reverse complement strand
CGTCCAGGCTCCGATGCGCCCGTCGCACCGCCCGAATCGGCGGCGCCGCCGCCGGTTGCCGTTTCCATGCCCCAGCCCACGCCGCCTGCAGGTGGCGATGCCGCCGCCGAGCTGCGGGCGCCGGTGAGCTTGCGCAAATATGGACCGCGCGCCGAAGCCGCCGGTGTCTCTGCTGATTTCCCCACGCCGGACGAGCCATCGACACAGGTGGTGCCAGCGCCCGAAAAAGCCGAGGAAGATGCCGGGAACGGACAGCGTGGCGTGCGCCCTGCCGCGCCGCTGCCGCCCGACGAGAAGGAGCGCAATCTGCGCCCGCTGCTCATCGGCTTGCCGGTGATCGCCGTGGTCGCCGCCATTGCCGTCGTCGCCTATGTCCGGCGCGATACGTCTGAGGAATTGCTGCGCTTGCGCCCGGCGGCCAGTGTCGAGACATCGGCCGAGCCGAATGCCGGCAAGATTGTCGAGCGGATTGGCGGCGGGCAGGTGGCGCGCCCGAATGTGCCGCCGGCTTCCACACCGAGCCCGCAAGGCCAGACGAGCGCGCCCGCACCTGCTGCCAATGTGCAGGCGGTTCCCGTGTCGCAGCGCGCAGCTCTTCTTGTCGATGCACCCGACGATCCCCAGCGCGTTCGCACTTTTGTCGGCAATGTTGTCTGGCGGCTCGACAATGTCAGCCGCGGCACCGGTCAGCCGCTTGCGGTTGGCGTGCGCGCTGAAATCGATTTGCCGGAAGCGCGCTTGCGCGCGGTCATGCTCATCCAGAAAAACACCGATGAGACATTGCCCGCTTCCCATACGATGGAATTGCGTTTCATGCCTGCCGAAGGCGGGCCAATTCCCGGCGTGCAACAAATATCGACGCCGCAATTGCGCAAGGATGACACGCCCGCCGGCGATCCGCTCGCTGGCGTGCCGGCGCCCATCATGCGCAATTTCTTCCTGATCGGCCTGACACGCGGCGATCTTGCAACTTCGCGCAACATCGATCTCATCCGCAGCCGTGGCTGGTTCGATGTGCCGATGCTTTTGTCCGATCAGCGCATCGCCAAAATTACATTCGAAAAAGGCGCGGCCGGCGAACGTATTATCAACGAGGCCTTTGACGCCTGGAAATGATGCGGCGCCGGGTCGTGTCTTACGGAGGCTTTTGCCTTTGCGCCTGATCATTCTCGGATCGACCGGTCTTGTCGGGCGCTATCTGCTCGATCTTGCGCTTGCCAATCCAGATGTCAGCCACATTGTTGCGCCCGTGCGCCGCGCCATTCCGGCGCAGGAAAAACTCTTTGCGCCTGTCGTCGATTTCGATTGCCTGCCCGATGCGCCCTGGTGGCAGGCCGATGCGATTGTCTGCGCCTTGGGCACAACAATGCGCAAGGCCGGATCTCAGCAGGCTTTTCGTCGCATCGATCATGATTATCCGCTGCTCGTCGCGCGTCTGGGCAAGCAGAATGGCGTGAATGTCTTCGTGCTCAATTCTGCTCTGGGGGCCAAAGCGCAATCGCTTTTCTTCTACAATCGCGTCAAAGGCGAAACGGAGCGCGATCTGCAGGCGTTGGGTTTTGGCTCCTTGACCTTTGTGCGTCCCGGTCTGATCGGTGGCATGCGCGAAGAGCGCAGACCGGTCGAGCGCATGTTGCAAATTTTATTCGGCGCCATCGGTCCTGTTCTGCCGTCCCAATATCGGATCAATCCGGCGCAGAAGATTGCACAGGCCATGCTCGATGCCGCTTTGGCTGCGCGCCCCGGCGTGCATGCGATTGCATCTGATTTGCTTGTGTAAGCAAAAAAGGGCGGCCGTTGGCCGCCCTTTTGCATTTTGTCCTGGAGCTGTCAGGCGCCCGCGCGCAATTCAATCTGCGGGCCGGCTGCAGGCAGAGATTCCATTTTCGCCACGCCGGCTTTCACGGCCGCCTGGACTTTTTCGAAAGCGCGCACTTCGATCTGGCGCACGCGCTCGCGTGAAATGTTGAATTCTTCGGACAATTCTTCCAGCGTCACCGGCTCGTCGATGAGGCGGCGGGCCTCGAAAATCCGGCGTTCGCGCTCGTTGAGCACGCCAAGCGCTGCGCGCAAAGCATCGAGCCGATTGCTGCTTTCCTCGCGTTCGGCCAGAATCGATTCCTGGCTCGAGGAATCATCCACCAGCCAATCCTGCCATTCGCCATCGCCTTCGGCGCGCAGCGGCGCATTGAGCGAAGCATCGCCAGACATGCGGCGATTCATGTCAATGACATCCTGCTCGGTCACGCCCAGGCGATGAGCAATGGTGGCGACCTGATCGGGGCGCAGATCGCCATCTTCCAGCGCCGAAATCTGGCTCTTGGCCTTGCGCAGATTGAAGAAGAGTTTCTTCTGATTGGCGGTCGTGCCCATTTTCACCAGCGACCAGGAGCGCAGGATATATTCCTGGATCGAGGCGCGGATCCACCACATGGCGTAAGTGGCAAGGCGGAAGCCTTTTTCAGGCTCGAATCTTTTCACGGCCTGCATCAGGCCGACATTGCCTTCCGAAATGACTTCGCCAATCGGCAGGCCATAACCGCGATAGCCCATGGCGATTTTGGCAACGAGGCGAAGATGCGATGTGACCAGACGATGCGCAGCATCGCGATCGCCATGCTCGCGCCAGCTGCGGGCGAGCATATATTCTTCCTCCGGCGCCAGCATCGGGAACCGGCGGATTTCGGCGAGATAGCGGGACAGCCCGCTCTCGGACGAAATCATGGGAAGCGCAGCAGCCATTCCATCCTCCTGTTCGAACCCCCAGAATTGGCAGGTTCGGCCCCGGCCGACCAATGGTCGCGCTCGGGTCCTTCAGACATATAGTTTTGCTCAACAATGGCTAAAAGGGGGCGAGGCCAGAACCGAAGAACATGGTTAGATAGGTCTTGCAGGGGTCGCTTCAAGCTCGCACTTCTAGAAAAATCATTGCATAGCAATGGTTTGCATATCAAAGCCCGGTGCTGGGCGGCTATGGCGCGCAGCGCTTATAGGGCAGATTAAATTTTCTTCACTTTGCCGTCAGCTTCCGGCCGTCAGCCCCGGCATCCGCCTGCAAGGCCAGCGCCAATGCGGCGAGATCGGCGGGCAGGGGACTTTCGAACAGAAGTTCCTCGCCGGTGACCGGATGCTCAAAGCCGAGCCGTCTGGCATGCAACGCCTGTCGCGAGCCAAGGGCGGCAAGGGCGGCCCTCGTCTGTGGCCCCAGATGATGCGCCTTGGTCTTGAACCCGGATCCATAGACGGAATCGGCCAGCAGGGGATGGCCGATATGGGCCAGATGCACGCGGATCTGGTGCGTCCTTCCGGTTTCCAGCTGGCAGGCGACGCGCGTCAGCGGCGCCGTGCCGGAGGTGAAAAATTCTTCTGCCTGCCAATGGGTGATGGCATCGCGTGCACGATCGGAGCGCGACACGGCCATTTTCTCGCGATTATGCGGGTGGCGGGCCAGTGCCGCCTCCACCATGCCCGAGCGGCGCTCCATGCGGCCCCAGACAAAAGCCACATATTCGCGCGTCAGCGACAAGGTGCGGCCGTGATCGGCAAAAAGCGCTGAAAGTCCCTGATGCGCCGCATCGGTTTTCGCCACGACAAGCAGGCCCGACGTATCCTTGTCGATGCGATGGACGATGCCCGGACGTTTCACGCCGCCAATGCCTGACAGCGAGGCGCCGCAATGGGCGATCAGCGCATTGACCAGCGTGCCGCTCTCATGGCCGCTGGCTGGATGAACGACGAGGCCGGCGGGCTTGTCGATGACGATGAGATGTTCATCCTCGAAAACAACATCGAGGGGGATGTTTTCTGCTTGCGGCTCGGCGGGGGCCGCTTCGGGAATGTCGATGGTGACGGTCTGTCCCGTTTTCACCTTCTGGCCGGGATCGGTCGCGGGCTTTCCTGCCAGTGTGACGCGATTGTCCTCGATCAGCGTGCGGATGCGTGTGCGCGACAAGGCGATCTGCGCCGCCTCGGCGCGTGCCGCCAGCACACGGTCGAGCCGCTGGCCGTTCTCTTCGGCTTCGATTTCATAGGCGCAAATGCCGGCCTCCGGCGTGGCGAGCAACGCGGGCGCAGCTTTCTGCAATTCGGTCTCTTCCGCCTCGACCGGGCCGAACAGGCCCATCTGGTGGCGGCGCTTGGCAAACTGGTTCATGGCTGCAGGGCATAGCACGTCCGCCCGTTTGCGACTAAAGCTTCTTCACCCTTTTTTCTGCGAGCGAGACTTTGCCGTCACCCAGAGCCAGAACAGCTGCCGTGATCGGCGCCGGTCCAGCCGGATTGATGGCGGCGGAAGCCATGGCCAAAGCCGGAATGGCGGTCACGATCTATGATTCCATGCCCTCGCCGGCCCGCAAATTTCTGATGGCCGGGCGGGGTGGGCTCAATCTCACCCATACGGAATCGCTGGATCCATTTCTGGCGCGCTATCGCGAGGCATCGGCGCATCTGGAGCCTTTCATTCGTGCTTTTTCGCCCGATGATCTGCGGCTTTGGAGCGCCGGGCTCGGCCAGCCGACTTTTGCGGGAACAAGCGGGCGTGTCTTTCCGCAAAGCTTCAAGGCTTCGCCCCTGTTGCGCGCCTGGTTGCGCCGGCTCGATGCTTTGGGTGTCGTCTTGCGCACGCGCCATAGGTTCGAGGATTTCGATGCGAGCGGCGCGCCTGTCATTCGCAATTTAGAGGGCGAGCGCGCACCGCTGGCCGATGCATATGTTTTTGCGCTTGGCGGCGCTTCCTGGCCAAAGCTCGGCTCGAATGGATCATGGCTTGAATCTTTCCGCGCACAAGGCTTGTCCGTGCGTGCATTTATGCCTGCAAATTGCGGCTTTCTCGTTCACTGGTCCGATGTGTTTTCAGCCCGTTTCGCCGGTGCGCCATTGAAGCCGCTGCGTCTGTCCTTTGCCGGAACAAGCGTGCGCGGCGAGGCGATGATTTCCCATGACGGCATCGAGGGCGGCGCCATTTATGCGCTGTCATCCCTCTTGCGCGATGCAATCAAGGCGCATGGCGAGGCGCTGCTGCAGGTCGATCTTCATCCCGATCTTTCGCATGATGCGCTGGCTGCCAAATTGGCGCGCCCGCGCGGCAGCCAGTCCGGCAATAATTTCCTGCGCAAAGTGACGGGTCTTTCGCCGGTGGCGCTGGGGTTGCTGCGCGAGTCGGCGCGCGATCTGCCGCAGGATCCTGTCGCATTGGCTGCGCTGATCAAGAATCTGCCCTTGCGGCTGCATGCAGCCAAAGGGCTGGATCGCGCCATTTCTTCGGCCGGGGGCCTTTCCTTCGATGAGCTCGACGACGGACTGATGCTGCGCAAATGCCCAGGCATTTTCATCTGCGGGGAAATGCTCGATTGGGAAGCCCCGACCGGGGGCTATCTCCTGCAGGCCTGTTTTGCCACCGGCCATGCGGCGGGGCAGGCGGCAGCACGCTGGTTGGCGGGGTCGACCAGTTAGGGCTTGCCAATCGGCAGCGTCAGGTTTTGGATGTTGCCCGGAATCCCAATGGGCAGGACAGGGCATTGAATTCTCTTGAGCGCATGATCGTGATCCTCGACCTGTTCGAGGGCGAGCGGCTGGAATGGACGCTTGAGGAAATGCAGGCGCGTCTGGGCTATACGCGCTCCACCCTGTATCGCTATCTCAAAGTTCTCACCGATGCGGGCCTGCTCACCTCATTGCCCGAGATCGGCTATACTTTGGGGCCGCGCCTTGCCGAACTCGATTACAATATGCGCGAGCGCGATCTTCTGATCACGGCAAGCCGTCCGGTGATGGAAGAGCTGGTGGCGGATATGGATGGCATTGCGCTTTTGTGCCGTCGCTATCGCGAGCGCGTCTTATGCGTCCATCAGGAACAGGGCCGCGCCAGTTTTCATTCCAATTATGAGCGCGGCAAAGCGCGTCCGCTTTTGTCGGGCGCGGCCTCGCGCATCATTCTCGCCCATCTCCCCTCGGTGCAGATCCGCAAGCTTTACGAGGCCGATCCGCAGGCGGTAAGCGAGGCAGATCTTGGCGAAAATCTCAATGCCCTGCGCGCCAGATTGCGGGCCATCCGCCAGGCCGGTTTCGACAAGACCGAAAGCCAGGTGACGCGCGGCGTCACCGGCATTGCCGCGCCGATTTTCGACCGCCGCAACAATGTGCTCGGCTCGCT
>CANHAW010000141.1:0-6123 GCA_947458675.1 Beijerinckiaceae bacterium | reverse complement strand
CAGGCTTTTGATGTTCTTGTCCGGGCGCGCATACCAGAACAATTCGGGCGAGCCGGTGATGGCGGGCGAGATCACGCGAACGGGTGCGCCTTTGGCATAGGCGCCGATCAGGCCGAGCATGCCCGTATGCGTGGCGACATCGACGCTGCCGGAAATGACGGCCTGAATGGTGGCCGCACCGCCCTGCGTATAGCTGATTTCAATATTCAGCCCGGCGTCCCTGAAAATACCGGCCCTGACGCCATATTCGACAATGCCGGTGTCCCAATTGCCTTTTTGGGGCAGGGCGACTTTGAGGGTCTGCGCATGGGAGCCGCCCGTCATTGCGACGATCAGGGCAGCCGCGAGCAAATATTGCTTGGGCATAGGTTCTTCCTCCCGGTCGGCGTCTCGAGGCGCCGCTGATGGAGATCGAACCACAGCTTGATCGTGGATGCAATTTTCCTGCGCGTGATGTGGACTAAGCGCCGGGCTTTATTGCAGCGTGTCGAACTTGGCCTGCTCGAATTCGCTGGCCCTCTCGCCCCAGACGACGATTCCGCCGCCGAAGCGCACATCCAGCCGTTCCGGGCCGGGCCGGCGGGGAATGCGATAGCGGGCGATGATTGTCCCAGCCATTTCATCGCCAACGAGCCAATTGTGGCGCGCCTTTGAGCCAGATTTGAATTTCACCCGATCGCCGCGGTCCATGACCAGTCTCCCGTCACATTGTCGCGAAACTGATCGGAAGTTTATCAGGCGGGGCTTTTGCGTCCTGCCCAAGTCTGCGCCTTTGCCCTACAAATGTCGTGCATTCTGCCCGTTTCGAATGCGGGAACGCGGCTGTGGGAGCCAAGCGGCTGTTTCTGCATTCATGGGAAAGCTCACTGGAGTCTTGGGATGATGTTTTCGAACCTGCGTTTTTTCGCCCTTGTTCCTTTTTGTCTCGCGGGTCTTGCGACAACGCTCGCGGCCCAGCCGGTAGGGGATGACGTGCGCATCAGCGGCACGGTCCAGAAATTCGAGAATGGAATCATCTCCGTTTCGCCCAGCACCGGCATTGTGCTGCGCATTCGTTTCGATGCGGGGCCGGGCATCCATTCGATGCGGCGGGCCAAGCTCTCGGATTTGCGGACGGGCCAGCAGGCAAGCGTGGGGGCGCGCAGTTCCACGTCCGGCGGCATGGTCGCTTCGCAGGTCATCATCTACGAGCAGGGGGCAGAACAGGCTGCGGGCGGGGCAGGGGCGAGCGGCCCGGCGCAGCCTGTGGGCAAGATCACCGATGTCGGGACGAGTAACGAGGGGCCGGTTTTGAGCCTCACTTATGCGGAAGGCGAGCGCAAAGTGAGCCTGCTAAAAGAGGCCATGGTCTGGATCGCGCGACCCGCCAGCGCGCAGGATATTCGGCCCGGTGCCATCATCACCATTTTCGGCCGCAAGCCGCAGGGCGGCGAGATCAACGTGATTCGCGCTTCCATCGGCCAGGCGGGCGGGGGCAATCCGCCGCTCTAGCCTTTGCGCCAGATTCGGTCGCGCATGTGCAGGGTCAGCGTGCCGGCGATAAAGCCGACCAAAGCACCAAGGCTTGAGGCTGCAAAGCCCGGCCATTCGCCGGTGCGATTTGGAATGTAGAGTTGCGCTATTTCCAAAAGGCCCGACAAAAGCGCGAGCGCGAAAACAAGTGCAATGCCTTGGCGCATATGTGTGCCAAGCGCAAAGAAAAAAGCTGTGCCGGCATAGGCCATGAAATGTTCGAAATGACCTGAGGCTCCGCTTTGCGGACGCAATTCTCCCGGCACAAGTGAGAGATAGAGAATGGCGATTGTGCAGGCGATCGCAAGCGCGCGAGCGATATTTTCAAACATGCATCTTTGTCGCGCAGCTGCAAACCTCGCGCAAGCTCTGCAGACCGCTCGATCGCGCGCTGCTTTGTGTGGTGCACGATTTGGATTGAGACAGCGCGCAGCTCGTCATTCGAAGCGAGACGTTTGATGGCCAGATCGCCGGCCGGCAAAACAAGCCTGCGGGCATGTTTTCTCAGCTCGGCAGAAAGCACAAAAAAACCCCCCGACGGGGGATGGACCGTGGCGGGGGGGGAGTTAGCAGGAGCCACCCGAGGGAGGCACGGAGACAGGCCCCGCAATGTCAATACTAGTTGACAATCGAGTGTAAGGATAGACTGACAATGTGTTTTTTTCACGAACAGGCCAGCCCACGGCAAAGCGATGCCGGGCCAAACAAATCAGAGAGAAAGGGTGGTGGTGCCGGATGAGGGGATTGAACCCCCGACCTTCGGTTTACAAAACCGCTGCTCTACCGCTGAGCTAATCCGGCAATCGGTGCAGGGCCGCAATTACCAGCCTGCGGCGCCTCTTGCAATCCTGTCTTGTCTTGTTCTGTCTTGGCTGGCATCTGGCGTCTGGCCAAGAAAAAGGCCCCGCGCGAGCGGGGCCTTTCGTTTTGGAGAAGGTTGAACCTTACTTCACGTCGTAAATGTCGCGGTCCTTCGTTTCCGGCACGAAGAGCATGCCGATGACAAAGGTGCCGAGCGCGATCACGATCGGGTACCACAGGCCGAAGTAAATATCGCCGGTCTGTGCCACCATGGCGAAGGATGTCGCCGGCAGCAGGCCGCCGAACCAGCCGTTGCCGATATGGTAGGGCAGCGACATGGACGTGTAGCGGATGCGGGTCGGGAAGAGTTCGACCAGGGCCGCCGCAATCGGGCCGTAGACCATCGTCACCAGGATCACCAGATAGGTGAGGATGCCGATCAGCGTCAGGGCCTGCACGCTGCTGAAGACCGACAGGAAGCCGTCGAGCTTGATCACCGACGAATTGCTCGCCGCCGGATAGCCCGCCGCCGTGACCGCCTTGGCGAGATCGGCCGCGAAGGTCGGAGAGGCCGCCTGCAGTTCCTGCGATCCGATCATCACGGTCGCTTTGGTGCCGGCAGGCATTGGCTCGCTCTTGTAGGTCACCGAGGAGCGGGCCAGCGCAGCCTTGGCAATGTCGCAGGTGTTGGTGAATTTGGCCGTGCCGACCGGGTTGAACTGGAACGAGCAATCGTTCGGATCAGCCTTGACGACGACCTTGGTGTTCTCCTGCGCATTGTAGAGGGCGGGGTTCGCCGTCTGGCTGAGCATTTTGAACACCGGGAAATAAGTGATCGCAGCGAGCAGGCAGCCCGCCAGAATCACCGGCTTGCGGCCGATGCGGTCCGACAGCGAACCGAAGACGATGAAGCCGCCGGTGCCCAGAACAAGCGACCACGCAATCAGCACGTTGGCGGTGAATGAATCCACCTTCAAAATGCTCTGCAGGAAGAACAGGGCGTAGAACTGTCCCGTGTACCAGACGACCGCCTGGCCGGCGACAAGGCCGAGCAGCGCGATGATCGCGATCTTGGCGTTCTTCCACTGGCCGAAGGCTTCCGACAGCGGCGCTTTCGAGCCGGTGCCCTCTTCCTTCATCTTCTGGAAGGCAGGCGATTCCTGCATCTGCAGACGGATCCGGACCGAGATCAGGAGCAGAGCGACAGAGACGAGGAAGGGAATGCGCCAGCCCCAAGAGGCGAAGGCCTTGATCATGACCGGCTTGCCATCCGGACCCATCAGGGCGACACCATTCTGGATCACCTGCACGTCCGGATAATTGCCGTTCACATAGCCCTGTGTCGCCATGATGATGATGAGCGAGAGCAGGAGCCCCAGCGTCGCCGTCGTCTGGATGAAGGCTGTGTAGAAGCCGCGACGACCGACGGGGGCATGTTCGGCCACATAGGTTGCCGCACCGCCATATTCGCCGCCGAGCGCCAGACCCTGCAACATGCGCAGAGCCAGCAGGGTCACGGGTGCGATCCAGCCGATCGTCTCATAGGAGGGCAGGAGGCCGACCGCGAAAGTCGACAGGCCCATGATGAGGATGGTGATCAGGAAGGTATATTTGCGCCCGACGAGATCGCCGAGACGGCCGAACACCAGCGCGCCGAAGGGGCGCACGAGGAAGCCCGCAGCAAAGGCGAGCAGCGCGAAGATGTTACGGGTCGCTTCCGGATAGGCCGAGAAGAATTGCGCGCCGATGACGGCGGCCAGCGATCCGTAGAGATAGAAGTCGTACCATTCAAAGACGGTGCCGAGCGACGAAGCCAGAATGACCTTTTTTTCTTCTTGGGTCATCGGCCGTGGCGCGGCGCGCGATGTGGTTGCGGATGCCATGCTCATAAAAATACCCCTCGGGTTCCCCAGCGGCTCTTGCCGTTCGAAAAGCCGGCTCTGCTGTATTGTCCAGAGATCGGCTGTGAAAAGCTATGTTCTGTCGGGGCGGCAAACGGAACGTATTAAATGGTATTAGAAATTTAGGCGGTATCGCCCTTTTGCTGCAGTGCAGCGTACAGGGAGAGCAGGCCTGTTGCCCCCCAACAGGCATGGCTGCCCATTGCAGCCCACGAAACTGTGAACGTCAGGGCAATTGTTCGGCTTTAGGCCTTCTTTACTTTGCTGACCCATGCGTCCGACTCACGGACGTAAAAAATCAGGGACGCGAGATGGCCTTAGCCTTCGACGTTTCCTGGGGGTGGCGGGTCTCCTGCTTCTCTACGCATGCTCATTCGCGCGAAATTCGCCCGCCTGATCATGCGCCAAGAAGCAAGGATTTCGCGGAGGAAAATTTATGTCGGAAGTTAATCAAGATCGTTATTGGCAGAGAACGTCCACGCTCATGTGGACGATGCTCGGATTGTGGGCCTTTTTCGGCTTCATCGTCCACATGTTCGTTGCCCCGCTCAATTCCATCCGGATCCTGGGCTTCCCGCTCGGCTTCTACATGGCCTCGCAGGGCTCGCTGATCGTTTTCGTTGCCATGCTTTTCTGGTTTGGCAAGGCGCAGGACCGGATCGACACCGAAGAAGGTGTTGCCGAAGCTGACGAACAATAAGGGGGGATCATGTCGAATTCGAATTCGGGGGGTGGTGATTTCACCTCCAATCTCGGCCGGATCTACGCTATCTACACAGGCGGCTTTTTCGGTTTCATCGCCATCGTCGGCATTCTCGAGCAGATGGGCGTAGGTCAAAAGTACCTAGGCTACATGTTCATGGGTCTGACGATCCTTGTTTACGCTTTCATCGGCGTCGTTTCGCGCACGTCGGACGTCGGCGAATATTATGTCGCCGGACGAAAAGTGCCTGCCTTCTACAACGGCATGGCGACCGGCGCTGACTGGATGTCGGCGGCCTCCTTCATCGGCATGGCGGGAACGCTCTTCCTGCTCGGCTATGACGGCCTTGCCTTCGTGCTCGGCTGGACCGGCGGCTATGTGCTCGTCGCAGTGCTCATTGCGCCCTTCCTGCGCAAGTTCGGCGCCTATACGGTGCCTGACTTCCTGGCAGCGCGTTATGGCGGCAATACGGCGCGTCTGTGCGGCGTTCTCGTGCTCATGGCCTGCTCCTTCACTTACGTGGTGGCGCAGATCTTCGGCACGGGCCTCATCGCCCAGCGCTTCCTGGACATGAATTTCGAGCTGGCCTGCTTCGTGGGCCTCGCCGGCATTCTCGTCTGCTCCATGCTCGGCGGCATGAAAGCCGTTACCTGGACGCAGGTTGCCCAGTACATCGTTCTGATCGTCGCCTATATCATTCCGGTGGCGTGGATGTCGGCCAAGAAATTCGGCCTTCCCATCCCGCAGCTGACCTATGGTCAGGCGCTTGAGCAGATCGCCGTTCTCGAACAGAGCTTCATCAAGAACGGCCTTGCGCCGGCGACGATGAAGATCCACGAGGCGCCGTTCACCAGCTATACGCCGGCGAACTATTTCTGGCTGATCTTCTGCTTGATGGTCGGCACGGCCTCTCTGCCGCACGTTCTCATGCGCTATTTCACGACGCCCAGCGTCAAGGAAGCGCGCGTGTCGGTGGCCTGGTCGCTGCTCTTCATCTTCATCCTCTACTTCACGGCCCCCGCTTATGCGGCCTTCTCGAAGCTCGAAGTCTATTCGACGCTCATCGGCAAGCCGCTCGCGGAAATGCCGCAATGGGTCTACAACTGGGGCAAGCTTGGCCTGGTGACGATCTGCGGCAAGAGCGCGTCCTCCGTTGCTGACGTGGCGGCTGCATGTAAGGCGATTGCCGGTCATGCGGGCGTGCTG
>CANHAW010000140.1 GCA_947458675.1 Beijerinckiaceae bacterium | reverse complement strand
GCGAAAAAGCGCGCGTCAGCATTCTCAAAGTTTTCGTCAATGCCAATTGGGCCCAATGTCTTGAGGGCGCCATCGACAGCGCGCATTCTTCAAGCCTTCATTCTACCGACATGCCGCCCGCCAAAGTGGCGAGCTCCACAGCGACCGGCACATCATGGCAGCGCCCATCAACCGACAAATCGCCGCGCATGCAGGCGGAAGAAACCGATTTCGGCTTTCATTATGTGGCGATCCGCAAACCCATCGCCAATTCGCAGACGCATGATTATCTGCGCATCACGCTTTTTGTGGCGCCCATCCATGTGCTGATCCCGCCCAACAATGTCTATAATGTCGCGCAGATGAACATGCCCGTCGATGACGAGCATTCGATCCTCTATCTGATGGCCTGGACGCCGGGCGACGGCGAACAGGAAGGCACGGATCAGGAAAGCTGGCGCAAATTCACCGGCCAGCAACTCAGCATCGATCTCGACAAGACCTATCGCAAAGTCCTCGGCCGCGAACAGAATTTCGGCCAGGACCGGCAGAAGCAGAAACTGGGCGATTTCACCGGCATTCGTGGCTTCCCCAACCAGGACATTGCCATGTGGGAAACAATGGGGCCGATTGCCCAGCGCGGCGATGAGCGGCTGGGGGCAAGCGACCTTGCCATCGTCCAGTTCCGCCGCACCATGGTGGAAGCCTTGCAGCGCTTTATGAAGGGCGAGCCCGCCATCGGTTCGCAGATGAGCGCCGGGGATCGCGCGCAATTGCGCTCCTTCGAAGGCGTCATGCCCAAGAGCACGGATTGGCGCAAATTATCGGGAGCACACCCCGAAACAGAGGCGGCGGCCGAATAAAGCCCCTTCCCTTTTCCAGCATAAGCGTGAAGCATAGGCACAGACCGCCAAAGGCGGCGCATAGGGGAGTGAAACGATGATCGGTACATTCGGCCGCAGACTCGCGGCAACGGGCGCCATCCTCTTTGCCGCGCAGATGAGCATTGCTCAGGCGCAGGAAACGCTGAAGATCGCCGCCGGCCAACGCGGCAATTGGGATTCTTCAGTGCCTGAAATCGGCGAGCGCGCCGGCATTATGAAAAAGCACGGCCTCAAGCTCGATATTCTCTACACGCAGGGCTCGGGCGAAACGCAGCAGGCGGTCATTTCGGGTGCGGTGGATGTCGGCGTTGCCATTGGCACGCTGGGCGCCATTGGCGCATTTTCGAAAGGTGCGCCGATCCGCATTATCGGCGCACAATCGACCGGCGCGGGCGATCTTTATTGGTATGCGCGCAGCGAATCCGGCATTACCTCGATCACCGGCAACCAAGGCAAGACCATTGCCTTCTCGACCAATGGTTCATCGACCCATACGGTCGTGAAGGCCTTTACCGATGAAAAAGGCTCCCGCGCCACGCCCACAGCGACAGGCAGCCCGTCGGCCACACTCACGCAAGTCATGTCGGGCCAGGTCGATATCGGCTGGGCCGCACCGCCCTTCGGCATTGAATTGCTCGATCAGAAAAAAATCCGCGTGCTCGCCACCGGCAATGACACGTCACTGAAAGAGCAGACCGTGCGCGTGCTCGCCACCAATGTCGACCGGCTGAAGAACAAGAAAGACGCCATCGAGCGTTTCGTGCAGGCCTATCGCGAGACCGTCGATTACATGTACACAAATCCGGACTCGCTGAAGGTCTATTCGAGCTGGCTCAATATTCCCGAAGAACTCGCGCGCCGCACGCGCGACGATTTCTTCCTGCGCGCCGCCATCGAACCCGACACGATCATCGGCCTCGACAAAATCGTGCAGGATGCCGTGGCCTTCAAATTCGCCAATGCCGTTTTGACGAAAGAACAGCTCGCCGAGCTGATCCAGATCCCGGCGCGGAGAAAGTAAGACAAGCCGTCCTCGTCATTGCGAGGAGCAAAGCGACGAAGCAATCCAGAGCCTCACGTGTGATCTCTGGATTGCTTCGCTTCGCTCGCAATGACGGCGGAAAGGGCGCGTCCCCCGGGCTCGTCATTGCGAGGAGCGCCAGCGACGCGGCAATCCATCTTTGCCTCGCGTGTCATCTCTGGATGGCGCACGCCCCGCTCGCAATGGCGGCTCACACCTTTCCGGCCCCTCCATTTCCGGCTATGAAGGCGCCATGAGCACGGCTGCCCCCTCGCGCTTCGAGCGCATTGCCTTTCTCTCCTCCGGCACGCCGGAGGCGGAGCGCGCTTTGGCGGATCTGGTCGGGCTTTATGGCAATGTCGGCGCCGAGCAGGCCGATGTCGTTGTGGCGCTTGGCGGCGATGGTTTGATGCTGCAGGTGCTGCATCGCTTCATGGGCTCGGGCAAGCCGATCTATGGCATGAACCGCGGTTCGGTCGGTTTTCTGATGAATGAATTTTCGCCCGAGCGGCTGCGCGAGCGGCTCGCGGCGGCAGAGGCTTCGCTCGTCCATCCGCTGACGATGAAGGCGACGGACGTCAACGGCGAGGTGATGAACGCGCGCGCCATCAATGAAGTCTCGGTTCTGCGCTCGTCCTACCAGGCGGCGAAAATGCGCATTTCCATCGATGGAACCGAGCGTCTTGCCGAATTGGTCGCCGATGGTCTGCTGGTCGCCACGCCGGCGGGTTCGACAGCCTATAATCTGTCCGCCAATGGGCCCATTCTGCCGCTCAATGCGCCCTTGATGGCGCTGACGCCGATTTCGGCTTTCCGGCCGCGGCGCTGGCGCGGTGCGCTCCTGCCCGACAAGGCGCATGTCAAAATCGACATGCTGGAGGCCGATAAAAGGCCGGTCTCAGCCGTGGCCGATCATTTCGAGATCCGTAACGTCATGAGCGTCGAGATCGCGATGGATCACGCCACCGGCCTTGTGCTGCTGCACGATCCCGGACATTCGCTTGATGAGCGAATCCTGCGCGAGCAATTCGGCTATTGAAGCGGCGCCCCTCAGGCGTCCGCTTCGACCAGCTGGGATAGTTCGGCCAGCCGCTTCCAGCTGGCGAGATCCTTGACCACAAAGCCATAGCTGGTGCGCTGGACCAGCTCCTTCTCCTCGAGGCGCAGCAATTTGCGCCGCAGGGTCTCGCGCGGGATTTCCATGAAATCCGAGAGAGAAACAATATTCGCGGGTTTCACGAACATCAGATTCCCCGGAATATGGTCGAAGTTCAGCCGTCCCAAGGCGAAGAAAATGAGCACTTCATCGAAATCGATGCCATGGCGCCCGCGCAATGAGCTCATCAGCTTGAACATTTTGGCTGCATAACGCGCCAAATTTGCAAGTTCGTTTCTTTCACTCACTATTTGCACTCCAAAATTGTTTCGAAGGCTAGTGAGGATTTTCAGCAAATTCAACTGGCAAAGCTCGCGTTGCCCAGATTGCGCCCATTCGCCGGCTTCGGTTGTGTCGTTTTTTGTTCATTTTGGACGGCTTTTGGGGGCGATTGGGCCCTTTTGCAGCCATTCGTTCATCGGCTGCAGCTTTGCAGGAATTGAAAAAAACTGTTCCATATGTTTCCGCGGTGGTAAAAAATCAGCCATATTTAAAAGAAGATAACAGGAGACGGCATGGCAGGTTCACAAGAGGCCTTTTCCGTACCCCCGCTCGCCCTTTGCCCGAATGCAAAGGCTGAAACGCATTGCGAGCAATGCCGGGTCCGCAGCCTCAGCCTGTGTGGCGCGCTGGAGGCCGATGAGCTGATCGACCTCGATCGCCTGTCCCGCCCCATGCATCACGCCGCGCGGGAGACGATTTTCGAGCAGGACGAATTGGCCGATTCGGTTTTCAACATCACCTCCGGCTCGGCCCGGCTCTATCGTCTGCTGCCCGACGGGCGCCGTCAGGTCGTCGGCTTTGCCCTGCCGGGCGATTTTCTCGGCCTTGCACTGACGGAACGGAATGCCTTTTCCGCCGATGCGCTGACGCCGCTCACAGCCTGCAGTTTCTCGCGCCAGTCTTTTTCCGATTTTCTCGATTCCAAGCCGCATCTGTTGCGGAAATTGCACGCCATGGCCGGCCATGAATTGTCGCTGGCCCAAGAGCAGATGGTCATTCTGGGCCGGCGCACGGCCGAGGAGAAAATCGCGGCTTTTCTGATCGGCCTGCGCAAGCGCTGGGCGCGGCTCTCCACCAGTTCGGTCACCATACCGCTGCCCATGACGCGGCAGGACATTGGCGATTTTCTCGGCCTCACGGTCGAGACCGTCAGCCGCATGCTGACGCGCCTGGCGCGCGAAAAGGCGATCCTGATCGTGCCCGATGGCGTGCGCCTGCTCAATGTCGCGCGGATCGAGGCTTTGGCCGAATCCTGACGGGCAAATGGACGCCGGCACTGGTCAATCGCCTGCAAAAGCCTATCTTTCGCCTCGTGATCTCGCACAGGCATGGCCATGAAACTCGAATTCGATTCCGAAAGCCTCGCAAGTCTCAAATTCGGCGTGGGTCAGGCGGTGCCGCGCACCGAAGATCCCGTGCTGCTGCGCGGCGCGGGCCGCTATACGGATGATGTCTCGCTCGATGGCCAATTGCACATGGCCATGGTGCGCAGCCCCCATGCGCATGGAACGATCCATCATATCGAGACACAAGCCGCGCGCGCCATGCCCGGCGTTGTCGCTGTTTATACGGCTGCAGATCTTGCCGCTTATCGCCCGCAGACCAGTCGCATGCCGCTCAAAAATGCCGATGGATCGCCGATGCGCGCGCCCATGCGCCCGGCTCTGGCGCAAGATCGTGTGCGTTTCGTCGGCGATCCTGTTGCCTGTGTCGTGGCGCGCACTGCGCATGAGGCGCGCGTGGCGGCAGAATCTGTCGGTCTCGATATTAAAATTTTGCCCTGCGTGACGCAGTCGCGCGCGGGAGCAGAGCCCGGAGCGCCGCAACTTTACGACGATATTCCGCAAAATATCGCGCTCGATTATGCCTATGGAGACAGCGCTGCCGTTGCGGCTGCTTTTGCGCAGGCCGCGCATGTGACGCGCCTGCATCTCGTCAATAATCGCGTCGTCGTCAATGCAATGGAGCCGCGCGCCTGTCTCGCTTCTTTCGAGAATGGCCGTTACACATTGCATGCACCCACGCAAAGCGCGCTCGGCATGCGCGCGCTTGCCGCCGATGTGCTGGGCGTCGAGCCGAAAAATGTGCGCATTGTCGCCCGCCATGTCGGCGGCTCCTTCGGCATGAAAACATCGCTCTTTCCCGAATATATTTGCGCGCTTCATGCCGCGCGCGATCTCGGCTTGCCGGTGAAATGGACCGATACGCGCTCCGAATCCTTTCTCTCCGATCATCATGGGCGCGATCATGAATTTTTGGCCGAACTGGCGCTCGATGCGCAGGGCCATTTTCTGGCGATCCGTGTTGTCGGCACGGCGAATATGGGCGCTTATCTCACATCTTTCGGGCCGATCATTCCCGCGCTCAATGTCGTAAAGCATATTGTCGGCGTCTATCGCACGCCGCTTGTCGAAGTGCGCACCAAATGCGTGCTGACCAATAGCGTTCCGGTGACGGCCTATCGCGGGGCAGGGCGGCCGGAAGGCAATTATTATCTTGAACGTCTTGTCGATCAGGCGGCGCGAGACATGGCCATCGATCCGGTGGAATTGCGTCGGCGCAATCATATTCGCCCCGATGAAATGCCATGGAAAGCGCCTTCAGGTTCTGTCTATGACAGCGGCGATTTTGCCTCTCTTCTCGATCAGGCTCTGGAAGCCAGCGATTATCAAGGGTTTTCGACACGCGAGCGCGAGAGCGCATCGCGCGGTCTGTGGCGCGGCATTGGCATTGGCCAGTTTCTCGAAGTGACAGCGCCCGGCGCAAATGAACTCGGCGATATTCGTTTCGAGCAGGATGGCACAGTGACATTGCGCACGGGCACGCATGATCACGGACAGGGCCATACGACATCTTTCGCGCAGATCGTCTCCGGCCGGCTTGGCATTCCCTTCGCGAAAATACGTCTGATGCAGACCGATTCCGATGAATTGCCGGGCGGTGCTGGCACTGGCGGATCGAAATCCCTGATGGCGAGCGGCAATGCTTTTCTCGAAGCCGGCGAGCTCGTGATCGAAAAGGCGCGCCTTGCTGCCTCGCATCTTCTGGAGGCTGGCATTGACGATCTTGAATTCGCCGATGGTGAATTTGTTATTGCCGGCACGGATCGGCGCATCGGCCTCATCGAAGTGGCACG
>CANHAW010000139.1 GCA_947458675.1 Beijerinckiaceae bacterium | reverse complement strand
CCTCTCTGGCAGCACCATTTCTCTCAAAAAGCCTTTCTGGTCAGGAACAAGCCTCTTCATTGGGCGCGAGAGCCTGAGAGGGCTGAGGATTTCGCGCAGCCTCTATTTCACAACTTGCAGACGTTCAATTGTCGGGCGGACAATGCATTGAGAGAAACCCGCAGCTTGATGAGCTGGCGGGTGAGCCATATGACTTCCATGCTTTCGGTTCTTGGTTTTCGGTTCTTGGTTTTTGGTGCTTGGTTTTTGGTTCTTGGTTTTTGGTTCTTGGCAATCTATCGGATGGTGAGTGAGCAAGTGCAGCATCATCGCCAAACCAAAACATGCTGACAAACAATCCCATCCAGCACCAATAAAGGCACTTAAACCTTCGCCTCACTTGCTAGGGCATCCTAAATTTGCGAGCATCATAAAAAAAAAGAAGTCATGGCGGGGGCGATCATGGACGCAGGGAAAAACCTGTCTATCAAGACAGAGAAGTTTGAAGCGGATTCAGGCTGTACCGACATCTCGATTTCGGGAAGTGAAAAGCTTGGCACGATCGTCAGCAAAAATTCGAACAGCGAGCTTATGCTCGCCGATATTGTCGCGCGCACAATTGTTCCAGAACTTTTGACCCGCAATAAAGGACTGCTGACCACGCAATCCGATGAGGCTGCTCATCCGACCGAAGCAGATATTTTCAAATTGAGCTCTTTGATTTTAGGGCCGGATAATTCCGACGCTCTGGAGTTTATTAACTCGCTTCGTGAGCGAGGGCTGACGCTTGATACGCTTTATCTGGAGCTGCTGGAGCCAACAGCACGGCATCTCGGAGAATTATGGGTTGTTGATAAACTGGATTTCTTTGCTGTGACCCTTGGGGTCGGTCGCCTGCAACGCATCGTTCATCATTTCACCGATCTCGATAAGCTCAAACCTTATGATGAAAAGCGTCGCGCTTTGATGCTGGTTCCGCCCGGCGAAGATCATAATTTTGGGGCTCAAATCGTTCAGAGGTTTTTGAGAGCCGGCGGATGGACTGTTCTCACTCTCGATAGCAGTCAAAGTGCGAAAGCCGCCGATTTGGTGTCGCGCGAGTGGATTGCCGTTGCTGGCCTTTCAATCGGCGCCGATGTTCAAATCGATGCTCTGCGTGGCTTCATCAAATCCATCAGAACCCGTTCCCTGAACCCGCATATAGGCATCATCATTGGCGGATAAATTGTGGCCTCTCAACCCGACCTGGTCTCGGCGCTTGGTGCTGATGGAACGGCACATAATGCTCCGGCAGCCGTCGTGCTGGCGGAAACGATCCTGGCTCAATCCATAGAAGCAGAAAGCCCTTCAATTAGCTAAAGGCCCTCGATTCCGAGGCCATGCGGGATGGTGCGAGGAATCTCTCTGCCAGACGCCGGGCACGGGAAGGCACACATAAAAACAGCGCTGACTGAAAAAGCGGCTGCATATTTTTTAAATTCATGAGCCTTGCCGGGCACGATCGACCCGGCAATGAAAAGGTCGGGCTGTCTTTACCTGTCATCCCCGACATAAAGGCATTCAACGAAGCAAATGCGCTTCTTGTCGCCTGCCCTTACCCCTGAACCGTCTTGACGCGCCGCGGACGCACGACACGTTTGGCTGCAGGCTTTTTCACTGCGGATTTACGCGCGGTTTTTTTGGCGGCAGAGCGTTTCACTGCGGGCTTTGCAGCCGGCGCTTTCACGACTGTCGCTTTGCGCGCAGCCTTGGCGTTCTGCGTTTCTTCCACCTTGCGCGTCAGCGTTTCGATGAGATGGACGATTTCCGCGTGATCGGCGCGCGCGATCGCATGGGCCGCGCCGATGCGATCGTAATAAGCCGCGGTGACGGGATTGGCTTGCCCCTCCTCGTCTTTGGCTTTCGACATGATTTTGGCGCTGCGCGAGATGCTTTTGGCCAAAAAGGCTTCCAGGCGCGTCAAATCTTTCAGGGTCTTCTTCGGCTTTTTCATGATGTCCTCACTGCAAGCTTGGCCTTAGTGAGGCAAATTCCTTTGTCACAATCAAATAGCCCGCCAGCCAATGGAGACAGGCGGGCGCCGCTAATCATCCCATTCGCTTAAAGGCGCCTGATCGGCCTCATAATGGCGAACAAAGGCGTGAGCTGCGAAAAGCGAGCCAAGGAAAAGACTTAAACCCAGACACAGGCCGATGATTTCAGATAATTTCGTCATCAAAACCTCCCAATCGGAGGAATTTCTATCGGGCAATCAATAAAGAGCCGGCGCAAAAGATCGATAAAATGCCAGTGAAGACAGGATAATCCTCACCGGCCAAAACACCATGCAGAAAAAACAGTCTGACCGTCCGACTTTCGGACAGCCTGCCTGCATTGTGCCCAGATCAGACACCCTCGACGAGGATGAATTCGCCTTCGGCCGCGCCAAGGCGATGCTGGCGGGCTTCCTGATATTCGGGCGAATGATAATAAGCGCGGGCCTGATCGTAGCTCTCGAACTCCATCACGACATTGCGCGAGCGCGCCGGCCCCTCCAGAGCCTCGTGGCGCCCGGCGCGCACAAGCGGCTTGGCGCCATATTTCTCGGCCGCCGGCCCCGTTGCCTTGGCGTAACGGGCATAGGCTTCGGGATCTTGCACGTCGACCCGGACGATGATGTAACCCTTGGGCATTCCTTGTCTCCAGTCTTTCGAGCGGGGCAACCCGCTGCCGGGCGCGACCATGGCAAGCCTTGCAGGCAAGGGCAAGAGCCGGGACAAGAGCAAAAGCAAGGGTCATGAAAAGCTAAGGACAAAAGCAAATGGCCGCCATGAAGACCGTGTTCCGCGTCAGGCTTCGACTTGCAAGCTTTGGCGCGCAGGAAATGAAATGGGAAAAGCTCGTCGTCGACCGACCGAGCGCGGAAGATGCAAATGAATTGATCAAATGGGCATATCGCCTCGACAGCGCCAATGATCTCCAGCGCCCGGCAGAACACGCCTGCAAGGTCGAGCGCCTGAAGATTCCAGCTGACGGGCCGCCGCTCCAGCCGCTCGAGTCGATTTGCGCCTCGCTTGAAGCGCATTTCATCCTGCATCGGACCTAGAACGATTGTCGCTGTGCGATACTGCCGCGTACGAAAGTCGATGACCGATTTGCAACAGCGCGCGCGATTGAATCAGAAACGGGGGTTTCTCACTTGCGCCGGCAGCCCACAGGCATAGCGTGATGGAGCGCTCAGGCGCGTTTCCTCCCCGACTTCAAGCCGCAGGCCTTTCGCCCGCGGCTTCTTTTTGCTCTGGCGCAAGATGAACCATGTCGATCTCGCGCGAAGAGGCGAGAGACGTGTCTGCCCTGAAAGAAAAAGGCCCGCTTCATCAGCGGGCCTCTTTTTGGATCAGACCGCCGGTCCGATCGATTGCGGCGTGTAAATCGGGCCGGTGATCTTGCTCATATCCATGGCGCGAATTTTCGGTTCGTCGAAAATATCGGCCATATCGGATGTCACGCCCGACACATCGATGGCATCGAGCCATTTGCGATGGATGCGCGGATCCTGATCTTCATATTCCACCTGGCGACCGCCCTGCTGGATCGAGAGCGAGCCATAGCCCTCGGCCGAGCGCTTGCGCAGCGAGATGAAGGGATAGCGGCGCGAGCCCATCGAGCAGGCAACATAGCGCGCGGGATCCGCGCAAGTGTTGAAATGCTGATGGAACATCCAGAAGGGGGGCACATACATGATGCCGTGGCGCCAGGGAATCTCGACGAATTTCTCGTCGCCCTCATACCAGAGCAGCGAATAGCCTTCGCCCGATACGGCATGGACATGCGTGCCGGCCGCATGGCGATGGGCTTTCTTGTAGCGACCGACGGGAATTTCCGACGTATGCGAATGCATGGTCGAATCCGCAAGCACGAAAGAGACGTTTTTCGAACCCTTGCCGCGCTCGCCGAGATCGTAAAGCTTGAAGCCCGTCAGATCGGGGACGAAATTCGTCTCCCAAAGATTGAGCTTCGCCTTGCCGTCGCCGCGCACGACTTCCAGATGCTCGCCCTCGCCCTGGAATTGATTGGGCGAGCCGGCGCGCTCGGGGAATTTGCAGGGATTGTTAAAGACGAAATCTTCATTGTGATAGAGATTGAGCGTCAGCGGCCCGTCATGGGTGACGGAAATGCGCGCGGCTTCTTTTCCCGACGAATTGAAGATCTGATATTCGCAATTGAGCGGAATAGCGAAAAGCGCCTTCGGGCCCCATTCGAATGTGTGCTTCTCACCGGAAGGCAGCCAGACGGTCGTTGAGCCGAAACCAGCCTGCACCATGAAGAAAGCTTCATAGAGATGCTTGACGGGGCGCGTCTTCTTTCCGGGCAAAACTTCGATCAGATAATTGGCCATGAAATCGCCGCGGCCATGGGCGTGGTTGAAACAACCTTTGGCATCGTACCAGGCCCAGTCGGATGTTTCGACGGCCAGAAGATCGAAGCCGAAATCTTCGTGGACGGGGATGTTCTGCTTCTTCACCCAGTCCAGATAAGGTTCAACAAGATAGCGACCGTCGAGTTGTTCCTGCGGTGTGATGACGTCTTTCATATCGGGTCGTCTCCTTGTCTTTTCTTGTATGGGCTGATTGGCGCATCGCCCTTCCCCAAAGGGCGATGCGCCAGAAATTTGGTCTGCCTTATTTCTTGGCGAGCGCTTCAGCGAGAAGCTTTTTGGTCTCCTCGGACTGGTTGAGCGCCACGGCAATGGCCTTGGCGACATCTTCGCCATAGGCAGGCTCAACAGGCTTTTCGAGCTTTTCAGCACGCGCCTGCAATTCCTTGTCCTCCATCGCCTTGCGATAGGCATCGATGAGGGCCTTCATACGGTCGGCGGGAATGCCGGGGGGGCCTGCCGTCAGGCGCGCAATATCGCCTTGCGACTGAACGAGGCGGAGCAATTCCAGCGCCTTGGGATCTTTGACCATGGCGGCGAGCTGGGGCACGTCCTTCTCATTGCCGCCGATCTGGGCGATGAAGCGACCGTATTTATTCTCGATAAAGGTCGCATAGGACGAGCGCGAAGCGATGGAGCCGACGATTTCGCCGCGACGCATGGCGAGCTGATCTTCAGTGCCATTATAGCCCGTCAGATTGCGCACCGGCATTTTCAGCGCATAGGTCAGCATGACCGTTTCCACATAGGAGGCGCTGCCCGGACCGGCGGAGGCGAAATTCACCGGCTGCTTCTGTGCCATCAGATCGGCAAAGGACGTGATCGGAGATTGCGAAGCAACGACGATGACGCGCGGATCGGACGCAGCCTTGCCGACCCAGCTCATTTTCGACAGATCGAATTTGATGCCCTGCGCATTGACGAGCTGATTATAGATGAGGCCCGTGTTGAACGTGCCGATCGTCAGACCGTCCGGCTTGGATGCATAGATCGCATTGGTCCCGACGATATGGCCCGCGCCCGGCATGTTGCGGACGACAAAGGTCGAGCCCGGCAGATAGCGCTGCATATATTCAACGACGAGACGGCCATAAGAATCGTAGCCGCCGCCAGGCGCGGTGGCGACGATATAAGTGATCGTCTTGTCCTTGAAGAAGGCCGCGCCCTCGTCAGCAGCAAGCGCGGCAGATGCATTGATCGCCAATGCAGCGGCGCCGATCAATTTCAATGCCTGTTTCATCCATTTCCTCCAATGTCGCGATTTCTCGCGCGCTCCGTCGCAGGCCTCAAGCCAGACGATCCATGATCAGGCCGGTCAACCAGCCCGTGAAGAGAGACACACCAAGACCCTTGGCAAAGATGAAGTAAAAAGCAGTTGATGCGAATGTGGTGAGGAAGATGGTCCTCGCCCAGGTCGCATTGGCGCGGAAGCGCAGGAAGGTGAAAAGGAAGACCGGAATCGCCACCCAGAAGCCAAAAAGCAGGATGAGAGCGATAAATCCGAGGAAAAAGGCCCAGGTCGCAATTTCGCGGCGGGATTCTTCCTTTTCGTCGCGCGGCGCGTCTAGAACCTGAGCCTGACCGAACTCGACATTGTGACCGACGAGCTTGGCTGCTTTTTCCTCAGCTTCCTTGATTTCGTCCTTGTCGCCCGACGACACCGGCTTGCGGCGCAGATCGAGACCGATCTGCAGCAAACAAAGGAGAATACCCGGAATGCCGATGGTGAGCGGCATGAAGCGCGCGCCATCAGGATAGGTCAGGGAGATGCCCACCATCGTCGAGAAGACGGCGAGCATG